>JARRPS010000021.1:0-26518 GCA_037382625.1 Gemmatimonadota bacterium
CAGAGGACACCAGGAAGGCGCGTCGGCCGGCAGAGCCAGGTTGACGGCCGGCGCGAGCACCGGCGGATTCGTCACCAGTACCCCCAGGGAGATGATCCCGAGTGCGACGAACAGCTGGTGGCCGTTCACGTAGTCCCGCGGCTGGAGGAGGAGCCACACCGGCAGCACGCTGGCCACGAAGGTGTACGCGAACAGGATCAGGATCCAGCCGATCCGACGGCCGTCGTTCGCCGCGGCCTCCAGCGCCGCGCCGGGAACGCCCGCGGCCGCCGACAGCTCCGCGGCCGTGGGGTCGAGGCCGAAGAAGTCCGGCAGCGTGAAGGGCACGTACTGCCCGAGCCAGATCAGGCCGTAGAGGACCAGCAGCGCTCCGATCGACGGCGCGAGTATCCCGGCACCGGTGCGGTAGATCAGCACTCCGACCACCAGCGCCACGACCAGGGAGCCCCAGACCGGAAGCACCGCTCCCGGATTCGCGAGGATGAGGTTCGCGATAATGACCGCGTACACGGCGTTCACCATCAGAAGCAGAAAGAAGATCAGGAGCAGGAACAGAACGCGTGCCCTGGGTCCTACGATATCCTCGGTCAGCGTTCCGATGCTGTTCCCGCGATGCCTGACGGAGAGCCACAGGGTGCCGAAGTCGTGCACGGCCCCCGCGAAGATCGTCCCCAGCACGACCCAGAGAAAAGCGGGCAGCCAGCCCCAGATCACTCCGATGGCGGGTCCCACGATCGGAGCGGCTCCGGCGACGGACGTGAAGTGATGCCCGAACAGCACGTGACGGTTCGTGGGGACGAAGTCCACGCCGTCTTCGAACTGGTGAGCGGGCGTTACGAACTCCGGGTCGAGTCGGTAGATCCGCTTGGCGATCCAGCGGGAATAGACGAGATATCCGGTAAGAAACGCCGAGAAACCGACGACGAGCAGAGCGATGGCGCTCAACGGCCCGTTCCCCTCGCTGCTGCCGCGCCCACGGGAGTCACCGTTCGGGCCAGGTCGCGAAGTGCCTCGAGTCCGACGATCTCGGCGGTAACCGTCGGCACCTCCCAGCGCGGCAGTTCCTCGAACACTCCGGATGTGAGCTCCTCCTCGAAGCTCCCGGCCGCTTCCTCCCTCCGATTGACGACGAGGCCTCCGATCGGAATCTCGTAGCGCCGCAGCGTCTCGATCGCCCGACCGGTCTCCAGGATCGGCAGCTTTCGCGGTATGAGCACGAACAGGAAGGCCGTGCGCTCCGGGTCGGTCAGGTCCCGCCGGGCCCGGACGAACCGGTCGCGCCGCTCCAGCAGTGCGTCGAGCACGGGGTCTTCTCCTCCCTGCGTCAGCCCCGATCGCCGAATTTCAGGATCGGCGGATCGCTCGTCCGCGGCAGAGGCGCCCGCGACGTTCCGCCACATGCGTCCCAGGGCTCCCACCTTCCGTCTCCGCTGGATCATCCCCGACATCCAGGCCGTCATCAACTCCGGGAGGCCGAGAAGCCTCAGAGTATGCCCCGTCGGAGCCGTATCGAAGACGATATGTCGGTACCGGCCCCCCTCTTCGAGTACACGGGCGAAGCGTTCGAACAGGGCCGCTTCTTCCGCGCCGGGAGAGAGCCTGGCGATGTCGATCTGTCGTTCCACCTCGGAGACCAGCCGGGGGGGCACCACCTCCTGCGTGCGAAGCTTCACCTCCTCGATGTAGCGTTCTGCTTCCGCCGCGGGATCCAGCTCGATCGCATCCAGCGTCTCGGTGACACGGCGGGGATCGTTGCCGAGATTGAGCCCGAGAATGTCGCTCGTAGAGTGCGCGGGGTCGGTGGAAATCAGCAGGGTGCGCCGACCGGCGTCCGCCGCCGCGAGGGCGGAAGCCGACGCCAGGGTCGTCTTTCCGACCCCTCCCTTCCCGCCGAAGAAGGTGACGGGCCGATTCAACAGCATCGGAATCCTCCTTCCGGCGCCTGCTCCAACCCCAGTCGCAGGTGCCATTCGTGAAAGCTCTCGATCAGGTCGGGAAGGAGTTCCAGCGTGTAGAAGGACACGGGGCTCGGAATCCCGAGCATGTCCGACATGCCGAGCACGAGGAAGAGGTCGCGTTGCCGCAGATACTCGCGATGGATCTCCCGGCGGTAGGGCGCGATGTAGATTCCCTCGTAGATTTCGCGCGCGGCGCGCAGGCGAAGGCGCAGCGTCGCCCACGCAACGGCCCGGTCTTCTGCGGCTTCCCCGGTGGAACCGTGGTCCGAGTTCTCGGGAGGGCGCTTCTCCTTCATGGCTCCGGACACGGGACTCTCTCGAACGTCAGCTCGTCGGACGGGACGGTGACATTCTCCGCATCCGTCTTCGCGGTGCTCCGGCTGTGTCCGGTGAGCGCGTCGGCCTCCACGCGCAGTCGTATCTTGAATCCCGGAAACGAGACCACGATGCTGTCCGTTCCCGCCGGCTCCCAGGAGCCGATCGGCCATCGATCGGCCCCCGGCTCCCGCACCGCTTCGGCGGTACGCCAGGCACCCTCGGCAGCCGGGTCGGCGCTCTCCCGCAACCGGAGCCAGCGCGGACGGCCCGTCCCCACCTCGGAATTCGCTCGCCAGCAGCCCACCACGGCTCGTTTCTCCGACATGAGGACGGGCGATCCGGCCGCCTCGAGTCGCTCGAGCCCGGTGGTCTCCGCACGGTCCGCACGCGACTCCGCCGGTGCTTCCCGGGTCAGCTTGCCTGCACGATCTTCCTCGACCGGCGCCGCGGCACCTTCGCGACTCTCGTCGCCACCGGTCTCAGGGACCCCGGTCGACGGCTGTCGCTCCTCCGCCGACGTCGGCATTTCCTGCGCGGACTTCTCCCGCGCCTGCTCCTCCAGGGGCTCCGCCTGCATCGCTTCCCGTTGGTACTCCAGGGTCGGCGGAAGATCGACGCCTCGTCGATCCGACAGTTCTCGCGCGAGGAGCCCGGCGCTGACGGCCACGGCGACGGTGGCCGCCCACGCCAGCCCGACGCGGGGCCCTCGTCTCCACCCGGAGCTCCGTTTCGAGGATGCGCCGTCAGAACGATCCGCGATGTCGATCTCCGCCTTCGCTGCCGCTTCGATCGCATGGAAGTCGGGTGGCGGGGCCACGGGAGAGTCGCTGGCGGCGAGCATCGCGGAAACCGCCACCTTCGAGGCACGGGCTTCCTCCAGTCGTGCCCGGCATTCGGCGCATTCGGCGAGGTGCCGCGCCATGGCTTCGCCCTCGATCCCGGAGTCCGCATCGAGAGCGCCATCCAGCCATGCGTGCAGCAGGCCCTCGTCAATATGAGATGCGGACATCTTCTCCTCCTTCCAGCTTCGCGTACGCGGCGGCCAGCTTGCGCCGGGCCCGGGACAGGGTCGTGCCGACGGCCCGGGGCGAAAGGCCGGTCGTCTCGGCGATCTCGGCGTAGCTGAAGCCCGCTTCGACCATCAGCAGCGCGTCCTTCTCCCGCTCGTTCAGCGATTCGAGTGCCCGCTTCACCCGCGCGCGCGTCTCCTGCACGGCCAGAAGTTCGTCGGGGGACGGGGCGTCGACCCTCTCCTCCGCCCGCACGAGGCGAAGCTTCTCCCGGTGTCGAATCGCTCGTCGGGCCTCGTCTCGCGTCAGATTTCCGGCGACGACGAAGAGCCAGGCCCGGGGAGAGTCCGGCGGCGGCCGTTCGCGCAACGCCCGGATGAACACCTCCTGCGCCAGTTCCTGCGCCCGCTCCGCGTCCCAGATCCTGCGATCGATGTAACGGACGAGATCCTCCCAGACCTGACCGTACAGGCTCGTCCACGGTTCGCTCAACGGACCCCTCTCGACCCGAAGGACGCCCGGGAGGCAGAATCCTGCACATGTAGCGCGCAGCGATCACCCGCCGGACCGATCGACCGGGGCCCCGCGACACTCATGACAGCCAGGGACGCAGTCGCCGGATCGCGTCGGCCCGATGACTTCGCGCTGCCTTGATTTCTGGCGGGAGCTCGCCGAAGGTCAGGGTCTCAGCCTCGGGCACGAACAGGGGGTCGTAGCCGAATCCGTTGCGCCCCGACTCTCGCTCCGCGATCCGGCCGTGCACGACTCCCTGGACCAGGAGGGTCCGACGATAGTCCACGAGGGCCAGGACGCAGCGGTAGTGCGCACTCCGGCTCTCGGCCGCGACTCCCTCCAGACGATCGAGGAGCCATGCGTTGTTCGCCTCGTCTTCCGTACGATTTCGACGAAATTCCGGTGGCGCGAACCTGCGGGAGTGGACCCCGGGGACCCCGTTCAGCGCGTCCACGCAGAGCCCGGAGTCGTCGGCGATCGTGGCCTGCCCGGTCAGCTTCCGGTAGTAGCGCGCCTTGGCGAGTGCGTTGCCGAAGAAAGTGTCGTGGGTCTCCACCGAGTCTTCACCCGGGTGCGGCGCGAGGCCCACTTCGACCAGCGAGAGTACGTTCGTGTCCGTGCCGCGGAGCAGATCGCGGATCTCGTCGAGCTTGTGGGCGTTGCGGGTGGCTACGAGCAGCGTCTCGGACATCAGGGCGACGCGAGGCGGGGCTCAGTGGCTCCCGGCGGTCGCGACGGGCCGGCTGATGGTCGCCGCCCCTTCCGGGGACTCTGTTTCGAAACGCGGGTCGAAGCTCAGCACGAGAAGCAGAATCGGAAGGTAGACGAGCGATGTTCGAAAGAGCCGCCGAGCGGACGGAGAATCCGATCGGGACCAGAAGCTCAGAGCCGCGATCAGGTACGCCAGGCCCAGCCCGATCGCGAGAAGTCCGTAAAGGGCCCCGGAAAGACCGAGGAGCGCCGGGAGCAGGCTGGCCGGGATCAGGGCCAGCGAATAGAGGACCGCCTGCGTCTGGGTCTGCCCTCCCGAAGGATCGTGGACGCCGAGCATCCTCAGACCGCCGCGTCGATAGTCCTCGCGGAAGAGCCAGGCGAGGGCGAGGAAGTGTGGAAGCTGCCAGAAGAACATGATCCCGAACAGGGCCCAGGCTCCGGGACCCATCTCGCCGCGGGCGGCCGTCCATCCTCCCATGATCGGAAGCGCCCCGGGGATGGCTCCCACGAGGGTCGAGAGCGACGTAACCCGCTTGAGCGGAGTGTATACGAGCACGTAACTGAGGAGCGCGATCGCGGCGAGCAGGGCCGTGAGCGGGTTCACGGCGAATCCGAGGAGCGCGATGCCCGCGAGAGAGATGCAGGCGGAGAAGATCGCGGCCGCCGCCGGCGTCACACGGCTCGTAGGAAGCGGACGGTTCCGTGTGCGCTCCATCCGCGCATCCACGTCGCGCTCCAGCAACTGGTTCAAAGCGCTGGTCCCACCCGCCACGAGGCCGATGCCCACCAGCGTCAGAAGAAGCCGAAAGAGATCGGGACGGCCTCCACTCGCGATCACGAATCCCGCCGCGCTCGAAACGAGCACCATCGCGGTGATACGAGGCTTCGTGAGTTCAAACAGATCCGCCGGGCGATTCCGCGCCGGGCCGAGCGCAGCGAGAGCCCGCGCTCTCGTGTCCCGCGTCTGTTTGTCCTGATCCGTCTCCATCAACACCTTCCCTGCAGTCCCGAGGCCATGTGCGGCGCGCGTCCGTATTTACTCTGAAGCGCCCGCATCACGCAACGCGCTGTCCTGTATTCTGCGAACCAGATCGCTGGTCGAGCGCCCAGCCTCGAGTTCGATGAGCCTGACCTCGCCCCCGGCATCGAGAACCGCCCGGGCGCCGGCGATCTGCTCGATCTCGTAATCCGCACCCTTCACGAGCACATCGGGCAGCAGACGTTCGATCAGAGCAGCCGGCGTGTCATCTTCGAAGATCGTGACGGCGTCCACGCACCGCAGCGCCGCGAGAATCCGGGCCCGGTCCGCGGCCGGTTGCACCGGCCGACCGGGCCCCTTGAGTCGCCTCGCGGACTCGTCCGAATTCAAAGCCACCACGAGTCGGTCGCCGAAGCCTCGCGCCGCTTCGAGCGAAGCCACGTGTCCGCGGTGCAGCAGATCGAATACCCCGTTGCTGAACACGAGGCGAATTTCCCGAGGCCGCCCGTATCGTTCGAGAAGGTCGCCGATCGACAGTACCCGGGTGGAAGAATCCTCGTACCCGTCCGGCTCGGCGGTCAATACAGCGTCTCGTTCATGTTGCCCCCGAGCGCGGTCGTCATGTCCGAGGGCACATCGGGCGGCTTGCGCGCGAAGAGCACCTTGAGGGCCGGCGGAACGATGAAGGTCGAGAGAATCACCATGATCAGAATGGCGCTGTATACGGAGGAAGAGAGTATGCCGGCCGTGAGACCGATCGATGCGAAGATCAGCCCGACCTCACCCCGTGGAACCATGCCGACGCCCACGAGCAGCTTCGACGTGTCGGCCCGGGTGACCCCGAATCCCGCGACCAGCTTTCCGATGATCGCGATGACCGTGAGAATCAGCCCGACGATAAGTACACCGAGATCGAAGTCGGCGCTGCCCGGGATGAACAGCCGGACGTTCACAGGCGCGCCCACCGCCACGAAGAAGATGGGAGTGAAGATGTCCGCGACCGGCTCGATGCGCTCCACGACTGCGTCGAACTGGTTGGTGGAAGAGAGAACGAGACCCGCGGCGAAGGCTCCGATGATCATGGCGGAGCCCGCGAGGTCGGCGAGTGCCGCGATCCCGAGCGCGAAGCAGAATGCTGCGACCAGAAGGACGCCCCGTGTCCGCATTCGGTCGACGAAATCGAAGATCACAGGAGCGAACCGGGTCCCCAGCACGACGGCCAGCACCAGGAATCCGATCGCGAAGAGGAGGATCTTGCCGACCGAGAGGATGCCGAGTGCCGCCCCGCCCACCATGCCGGATACGACCGCGAGGATCACGATCCCCAGCACGTCGTCGATGACGGCCGCGCCGATGACGATCCGCGCCTCCGGCGTATGCATTCGATTCAGGTCCGAGAGCACGCGCGCCGTGATGCCGACCGATGTGGCCGTGAGAGTCGCGCCGACGAATATCGCTACGACCGCGAAGGTCACCCCCTCCGGGTGTATGCCGATCGACGGGTTCGCGAGGTACCAGTAGAGGAAGCCGAGCAGGAATGGCACGAACACCCCGATCAGAGCGACCCTGGCCGCCGTAGCGCCGACCCGGAACATCTCCTTGAGGTCGGTCTCGAGGCCGATCTCGAAGAGAAGAATGACGACACCGATCTCCGCCAGCACGTGTACGAGATCGTACAGCTCGCCCTGAGCAGGAATCACCCCCAGAACGCTCGCGCCGAGTATGACGCCCGCCACCAGTTCGCCGAGCACGGCAGGTTGTCCGCGGCGCTCGGCCAGTTCGCCCAGCACCTTGGCGCTGACCAGGATGGCGATCAGGACGAAGAAGACGTCACGGATTCGAGGACCGTGACTCTCCTCCCCTTCCGCATGCGCAGTGTCTTCCGCCTCTGCCCGACCTTCGATCGATTCCTGGGAATTCCCGTGTTCCTGCACCCCGGCCACCGGTGCGCCGCTCGCGACGGGCGACGGATCGGGAGAGGAACGGAGGAGCCCGGATCCCGGTCCTCCGGCCAGGAAGGCCAACCCGAGGAAGAGGAGCACCAGCCGAACGGGTCGCGGACCGGAACGAGTCCGGGGTCTCGCCCGGCGGAATCCGGCTCCCCTCACCACTGGGACTGCGCTCCGTCCACGATCTTCTGTACCAGATCCTTGATCGCGAGCTCCTGACCCCGCGTTTCAAGCTCCGTCTCGGGCGCGTACTCTCCGATGCCTGTCACAGATCCGCCGCTCCAGATGATCTCGTTGCGCGTATTGTCGATGATCTCGACTCGGGCCGACAGCCGGATCCGGCGCTGGAACACCTCTGCGCCTACCTGCTCCTGGCTCGCGAAGTTCACCGCGGTATCGTCGTACCGGGAGAGTGTGGTGACCACGGTTGCGTCCGCCGACTCCTCCGGGCCCAGCTGTGCTCCCAGGCGTCCCGTCGCCGCATCCAGCAGTTCCTGCGTCACCTGCTCGGTGAGCGCGAATTGCGTCGTCTGGTTGTCGATCGGTGCCACGTAGATCGTCTTGACGTGCGACGGCAGGCCTCCTCCACCCGAAAAGGTGTAGTTGCACCCCCCGAGCCCGGTCAGAACGATCATCGCCAGAGAGACCCTGGCGCATACGCTAGTGTGAGTACGGAAGCGCATAGATCTCCCCGGGATGAGGTGCCACGGGACTCTGAACATTCTCGATCTCCCAGCGCACCCGGCTCGGGCGTTCGAAATCCCGGTACTCGGCCTGAACGGGCCAGACACCGGTCTCGGACCACTCTACCCGGACCCGCCGAAGCACCCTGTCCCGTCGTCGCTCCTCCACCGACCCCAACCTCCCCCGTTCGAGATGATAGACGTAGGTCCGATCGCCGATGGGCCCGTAGACCAGCACCGAATCCGCGCCATTCACGAAGGCCCGGGGTGAGGGACCCGAATCCGGCCTGAACATCCCCGCCATCGCGAAGATGAAGGGACGAGGGGGCACGTCCACGTCCTCGATCTGCCCACGTGAAGTGAGCCGTCCGCCCGCGCTCGCGATCGCCATGGCCACGTCACCGGAAGTGAACAGATCGATCCTCAGGCTGTCGGGGGGATTGAAGCGTCCCACACCATCGCCCTCGACATCTCCCCGACGGTCCCCGTAACGCCAGGCGAACCGGAGATTCGCGGGCGTCTGCAGGCCCGGCTCCGAGCCGAGCCGGGCAGCGATCGCGGCCGGGTCGTCGAGCGGCACTCCGCTCTCTACGGATGTCGCGCAGCCCATGGCCAACGGCGTCGCGGCCAGCACTCCGAGTCGTCGCAGCGATCTGATGTTCAACGTGCGGGCAAGCTACCGGCGCCCGAAAACCGGGTCAAGAAATCTCTCCCGTGCGAAGTCGCTCCAGAATCCGCAGAGCCGGATCGGGGATCCGGCGCGGCCGGAGCTCGGCGTCGGTGCACACCAGCGTCGTGAAGCCGCTCGCGAGGTGAACGCCATCATCGGCTCGAATCGCTTCGTAGCCGAAGGTCACCGATCGACTTCGAACCTCCGTGACCCGGGTGAGGATTTGGACGCGCTCATCGTATCCGGCTCCCTTCCGATAGCTGAGCTCGGCCCGGGCCACGGGCAGCAGAGTACCGTCCCGTTCCAGATTAGCGTACGAAAGGCCGTTGACGCGCATGAGCTCCGTACGCCCCAGCTCGAACCAGGCCAGGTAGTTCATGTGGTGGGCATGCCCCATCTGGTCGGTCTCGGCATATCGCACCCGGATTTCGGTCCGGCTTCCGGGAATCTCCTGTGCTTCCATTTCGCGGGCCACTCCTCCGAACACGTGTCGCCTGACTCTCGAACCTGCTCTATACTGTCGCGGATGGACCCGAATGGCACGCTCATCGTTTCCGACGCCCACCTGGGCGCCGCCCCCTCCGACCACGAGGCGGTGTTCCATCGCTTTCTCCAGAGCGTCGGGGAGCGCACCCGTGACCTGGTGATCAACGGCGACCTGTTCGATTTCTGGTTCGAATACGGAACCGTGATCCAGAGACGGCACTTCCCGGTCCTCAGAATCCTCCGCTCGCTGGTGGAGTCCGGTGTCCGCGTCCGACTCGTGGCCGGCAACCACGACTTCTGGGGAGGGTCCTTCCTCTCGGACGAGATCGGCCTGGAACTCGTCGAAGGGCCGGTGCGGACCGAGCTGGGCGGACGCCCGGCCCTGCTGGCGCACGGCGACGGTCTCGGCAGCGGAGACTTCGGCTACAAGGCCTTGAAGAAAGTGATCCGCGGACGCCCGGCCCGCAGCGCCTTCCGATGGCTGCACCCGGACCTTTCCGCAGGCATCATCCGGCTGGTCAGCCGCACGGAAAGCCGGCACGGGCGCACGCCCGATGACGAGTCTCTCGGCCGGGCGCGGCGGCTTCACGAGTGGACGGCCGACCGCTTCTCCGAAGATCCCGAACTGCGGGTCGTGGCCCTCGCTCATTGCCACGTGCCCGAGATACGCGAGATCCAACCCGGCCGGCATTACGTCAACTCCGGCGACTGGGTCCAGCACTGCAGCTGGGCGGAATTCGAGAGCGAGCGCGTACGGGTACTCCGACTCGCGGACACCGGGCCGGCGCTCACGACGGAAGTGATGTTCGAGGCGGACTATTCCTCAGGGCCCGACCGGAATGCTGTACTGGAAGGCGGCGCCGGCTGATCCATCCGGAGGAGGGACGACTTCCCCCTTGAAGTCCCAGAGCTGGGCCGACACCCAGGCATCCACCCCCGAGAAGAGGGCCCAGAACACGGCCAGGGCCGCCCAGTCTTCGAACTGCGCCTCTCGGGAGGCAATCAGGTCCTCGTCCAGCGGATTCGACCGCTTGGCCGCGTTCAGCTTGGCGTTGGTCTTGAAGAGCATCCAGAGGCTGCCCGCCTCCATCGCGAAGTAGAACGCTCCACGTCCCGGCTGATCCGCTGAAATCTGACCCCAGCCCGGCAGAATCAACGATCGGAAGAACGCGCCTGTCGGACTGATCGGCGGTCTCGGACCTGCACTGTCGGCCCGAGTGGCCGTCGCGGGCGTGGGGACGGCGCCGGCGGCCTCGAGGACACCCGGTGTAGCGGCAGAATCCGCCCCGGCCGTCGAATCTGTCACGGCGGCGGAATCCGTCACGGCGAGGGAATCGGGCGTGACCGCCGGATCTCCGATGGGGCGGGGTTGAGAGATCGAATCCGCCCGGGCGGGGGGATCCGTCTCCTGGCTGAACAGCCCTCCGGTCGGCACGGCGATCAGAAGGAAACAGAGGACACCGGCGCTTCGGCCCGCGAGCAGGAGGCCGACCCCGGGCCGTTGAGGAACGACCGTTCGGTGACGGGAGCGCGTGGGAATCGAACCCACCCGGGACGCTATTCGCACCCCGAAACGGTTTTGAAGACCGCTGGCGACACCAGCCGCCATCCGCCCCCCTTCGATCGGCCGGATCCTCTCCCCCTCGGCGCCGGGACCGTCAGGGCAGCCGGGCGACGACGTCGATCTCGACGCGCGCTCCCGCCGGAAGCCCTCCCGCTTCGATCGTCGAGCGGGCGGGATAGGGCTCGGTGAAGTGCTCCGCGTAGATTCCATTCAACTCGGCGAAGTCCGCCATGTCGGCCACGTATACTGTGGCCTTCACGACATCGCCGAAGTCGGCTCCAGCTTCCGAAAGTACGGCCGCCAGGTTCTCGAACACCCGATAGGCCTGCTCCCGGAGTCCTGGCCCGACGAGCTCTCCCGTCGAGGGATCCAGCCCGATCTGCCCGGCCGAATACAGGAACCCGCCGGCCACGCAGGCCTGCGAATACGGCCCGATCGCGGCGGGCGCTCCATCGGTGTGCAGTGCTTCGACGTGATGCATCTTCCCTCCTCGATCCGGTTCAGAACAGGCCTTCGATCGTTCCGTCGGAATGAACCTGCATCGCCTCCGCGGCGGGCCTGGCCGAGAGACCCGGCATCACCATCACGTCCCCGGTCAGCGCGACGACGAACCCGGCGCCGGCCGAAATCCGGAATTCACGGACCGTGATGTCGAAGTTGCTCGGACGTCCCTGGAGCGTCGGATCGTCGCTCAGGGAATACTGGGTTTTCGCGATGCAGACCGGAAGGTTCCCCAGGCCGTTGTCCACGATCCGCTGTGCTTCCTTCTCGGCCGCGGGCAGGATGTTGACCCCATCCGCCCCGTAGACGTTGCGAGCGATCGTTTCGATCTTCTCACGCAGCGTGGTGTCGAGATCGTACAGGGGCCGGAAGTCGGCCTCGCCTTCATCCAGCACGCCGAGCACCTTTTCGGCCAACGCGATTCCCCCTTCCCCGCCGCGGGCCCAGATGTCGCAATCGGCCGCCCTCACGCCGCGCTCTTCACAGAAGGACACGACGGCCTGGACCTCTTCATCGGTGTCACTGGAGAATCGATTCACCGCTACGACGACCGGCACCCCGAACTGCACCAGGTTGTCGATGTGAGCTCCGAGATTGTCCAGTCCCGCCCCGAGTCCTGCGGGTCCGCCACTGCCGGCCTTTTCCGCGTGGTGTTTCATCGCGCGGATCGTCGCCACCAGCACCGTCGCTTCCGGCCGGATTTCGCCCATTCGGCACTTGATGTCGAAGAATTTCTCGGCTCCGAGATCCGATCCGAATCCGGCTTCCGTGACCACGATGTCTCCGAGCGTCATTCCCGCATGGGTCGCGATCACCGAGTTGCAGCCGTGGGCGATGTTCGCGAAGGGTCCGCCATGCACGAGCGCGGGGCCTCCCTCGATCGTCTGGACGAGGTTCGGCCAGAGCGCTTCCTTCATCAGGAGTCCCTGGGCCCCTGCGACATTCAGATCGCCGGCGCGCACCAGAGTTCCATCCCGCCGGGCGCCGAGGACGATGTTCGCGACACGCTCCTCGAAGTCGGCCAGGTTGGAAGCGAGACAGAAGATCGCCATGATCTCGGACGCCGCCGTGATCGACCAGCCCTCTTCGCGCGGGATGCCGCCGTTGACCCCTCCGAGCCCGATGACCGCGCTGCGCAGGGCGCGATCGTTCATGTCGATCGCACGCTTCCAGTTGATCCGGCGGATGTCGAGTTCGAGGGAGTTTCCCCGAAACAGGTTGTTGTCCATCACGGCCGAGAGCAGCGAATGTGCCGATGTGATCGCGTGGAAGTCCCCGGTGAAATGCAGGTTGATCTCGTCCATCGGGAGGACCTGGGAATACCCGCCACCCGCTGCACCTCCCTTGATGCCGAAGACGGGCCCGAGCGACGGCTCCCTCAGGCAGAGCATGGTCTTCTTCTCGAGACGACGAAGCGCCTGGGCCAGGCCCACGGCGACCGTCGACTTCCCCTCACCCGCCGGCGTGGGCGTCATCCCGGTCACGAGGACCACCTTGCCGTTCCTATCCCGGCCTTCGAGTGCCCGCGGGTCGATCTTCGCCACGTAGTGCCCGTAGGGCCGGAGATCATCGTCAGAGAGGCCGATTTCGCCGGCGACGTCACGGATCGGGCGAAGGACGGCCTGTTGAGCGATCTCGATATCTGAAGGCATCTGGACTTCCTTTCGGTTGGATCGGGCCTCAGGCCCGGCTGGCGATCTCTTCGAGCAACTCATTTCTCGTAACGGGAACCGCTCCGAGACGTCCGACCTCGATTCCGGCCGCCACGTTCGCAAGCGCCGCAGCCATCTCCAGCTCCGGTCCGGCGATCAGCGCGGCACCAAGTGTGGCGATGACGGTGTCACCTGCGCCGGTCACGTCGAACACCTCACGCGCTCTCGACGGTATCCTGCACTGCCCCGGGCGGTCGCGCGAGAGGAGCACCATTCCTTCCTCGCCCAGCGTGAGAAGCAGGTTCTCGCAGCCCAGGCGGTCGAGCAGCGGTCTCAGATCGCTCTCCGCCCGGGGGGCCCGCTCGAGCCCGAGAGCGGCCGCCAGCTCCCGAACGTTCGGCTTGAACAACCAGGCGCCCTGAAAATCGAAGAAATGCCGGAGCTTCGGGTCGACGATGGACGGAATCCCGCGGCGGTTCGCCTCCCGCAGGAGGGTGGCGGAGAGATCCGCCGAGAAAACGCCCTTGTCGTAATCCTGCAGAACCAGGACGTCGGCCGATTCGAGGGCTTCCAGCGCCCGCTCCTCGAGGGATCGGGCCACCCCGGGTTCCGCCGGAGCCGACCTCTCACGGTCGATCCGCAGGATCTGCTGATGGCGTGCGAGGATTCTTGTCTTCTCGGTCGTCGGACGCGTCGGATCGCCGACGAGATCTTCCGCCGGAACGCCATGGGCGGAGAGCAACTCCCGGAGAATCTCGCCGGATCGATCCTCGCCGACCGTGGCGACGATCCGGCAGCCGGCGCCGAGAGCGACGACTCCGGCCGCCACGTTCGCGGCTCCGCCGAGCGCCGATCGCTCGCGCTCGACATGGACGACCGGCACCGGTGCTTCGGGCGAAATCCGGTCGACGCTGCCCTCGAGGTAGCGATCCAGCATGGCGTCGCCCACGACGAGGACGTTCCCGCCGGCCGCGGCGTCGAGGATCGAGCGCGCGCTGCTGCTGTCGAGTTGGGGCTCGTAATCAGTCACGGTCCGCCTTGCGAAGGGTCGGGATCTCCGGTAATCTGCGGCCACCCGTCGGCAGGATCGTAACACCTTGCCGGGCAACGCGCTCGGGAGGTTCGAACCGGACTTTCGGCCGCGGGCGCGCGGAAGAGAGTCAAAGAAGGAGCGCACCTCGAGTCCAGCCGCATGATCGTTCGGAAAGCCGCCCTCACCCCGGTGCGCTACGCGGGCAGTTCCCTCCGGGAGTTAGCCTGGCACACGCAGCGCTATTTCACCCTCCTCTGGCGCTCGATACACGGCTCGTTCACCCGTCCTTTCTACGGAAAAGACCTGGCCGTCCAGCTGGATTCGATCGGTGTCGGTTCGATCGGGATCGTGATCCTGACCGGCCTGTTCACCGGAATGGTCCTCGCGCTCCAGTCGGCGGTCGAGATGCGGCAGTTCGGAGCGACCATTTATATTGGGCGCCTCGTCGGCGCGAGCACGGTCCGGGAGCTCGGGCCCGTCCTGACCGCACTGATGGTCACCGGGCGCGCGGGGTCCGGAATCGCGGCCGAGCTCGGGGCGATGCGGGTGACCGAACAGATCGACGCCCTGAACACGATGGGAGTGGACCCGGTCCGAAAGCTCGTCGTGCCACGGTTCGTGGCCTGTCTGATCGCGCTTCCCCTGCTGACGATCGTCACGGACCTGGTCGCGATCTTCGGAGGTCTCCTGATCGCGATCGTGAAGCTCGACCTCACCTTCGACCTTTACATGCGCTCGGTCTACTCGACGCTCGCGCAGAACGGATTCCTGCTCCGTTACGTCCCGATCGATTTCGTCTCAGGCCTCAGCAAGCCTCTCTTCTTCGGTGCGATCATCGCGATCACATCCTGCTACTACGGGCTCTCCACTCGTGGCGGTACGGAGGGCGTCGGTCGGGCGGCCACGGGCGCAGTCGTCACCTCCTCGATCTTCATACTCGCGACGGATTACTTCCTCACGCAGCTGATCATCGGCCTGTTCATCGAATGAGCGGGACGGGCGACCTTCTCTGGGATTCCGGGCACCTGCGGCTGGAGCGGGAAGAGGCGCGGCGTCTGATGGAGGCCGGGGGTGCGCCGAGTCCGGAACCGGCGGCAGAGCCCCTGATCTCGCTCCGGGACCTGGATCTCAGTTTCGGCGATCATGTCGTTCTCGACGGGATCTCTCTGGACGTATGGCCCGGGGAGACCGTCTGCGTCCTGGGAGGATCGGGAGCCGGCAAGTCCACGATCCTGCGGTTGATCCTGGGACTGATCAAGCCGAACGGAGGGCAGATCCTCGTCCGTGGTCAGGACGTCGCCGCGGCGTCGCGCGAGGAGCTGCTCGAGCTTCGTAAGGACATGGGCATGGTTTTCCAGGAGGCCGCGCTCTTCGATTCGCTCACCGTCTACGACAACGTTGCGTTCTACCTGCACGAGCACGAGAACCTGCCCGAGGACGAGGTCGCACGACGCGTCGACGAGGCTCTTCGCATGGTGGATCTCGATCCGGATCAGGTCGAAGCGCTCCTGCCGGCCGAGCTCAGCGGCGGTATGAAGAAGCGTGTCGGGATCGCCCGTGCCCTGATTCACCAGCCGTCCATTCTGCTCTACGACGAGCCGACCAGCGGACTCGATCCGATCACGACGCGAACGATCGATGACCTCGTCTTGAAACTGCAGCGCGAACTCGGCGTGACGAGTGTCGTCGTGACCCACGACATCCGCTCGGCCTTCCGGATCGGCAACCGGGTGGCTCTATTGTTTGGCGGCGAGATCGTTTTCCAGGGAACTCCGGAAGAGATGATGGAGTCGGGCGACGGGTATGTACGTGAATTTCTGCACTGAGCGATGAAGCGCGGCTCTCCGATCACCTGGGAGCAGGTTCGGGTGGGGCTTCTGATCCTGCTGGCCCTGGGCATCCTCTCGGCCGCCGTCTTCCTGGTAGGGAACACGGGCAACGTATTCGGACACCGATATCAGCTTGCGACGCTCGTGCGTTCGGCCGCCGGGCTGGTCCCCGGGGCCTCCGTCCAGCTCGCCGGGCAGACGGTGGGACAAGTGGACCGGATCGAGTTGATCCCTCCCGACCTCCGTTCCGACGACGGGAATGCCGTCGAGATCTGGATGGCGATCGACGAGCGCGTCCGGGAGCAGATCCGGTCGGACTCGCGTGCTCAGGTACGCACGCAGGGTCTCCTCGGGGACAAGCTCATCGACATCGAGCCCGGCTCTGCGGAGGCGCGGGTGCTCGCAGACGGCGACACGATCCTCTCCTCCACCTCCGTGGACTATGACGCCCTGATCGCCCAGGGGGCGGGCGCCGTAGGCGAGCTGCTGGAGATTACGGAGAACCTGTCGGAACTTACGAGCGGACTGCTCGAGGGAGAGGGCTCGCTCGGGCGCCTGATCACGGATGACGCGCTCTATCTTCGGGTCGTGTCGCTCGCGGCGAATCTCGATTCCGTTCTCTCGGTCGCTGCTTCGCCCGAAGCTCCGCTGATGCAGCTCCTGACCGACGATTCCCTGTACGCTTCCATCCGAGACGCGGCGGATGGGATGGAGACGATCATCGGCTCGGTGGCGGAGGGCGAGGGGACGCTGGGGCGCCTGATCCGGTCCGACTCGCTCTACGCGGCGCTCAGCGGATCGGTCCGCACCACCGACTCCCTCCTGACGCGACTCGCGGCCGGAGAGGGGTCGGTCGGCAAGCTGCTCACGGATGACGCGCTCTACGAAGAACTGCTGAAGACCGTCACCGATCTGAATGCGCTTCTCGCGGCGATCCGGGACGACCCGGAGAGATACGTACCGCCCGTCTCGATATTCTGATCCCGAGGCCTTGCCCCCGGCTCTGGTCCGGCCGCCAGGGCCGCAGGGGTCAGTTGTCGTGACGCGCGAGATCGTGGATGGTGGCCAGGCTCAGAATGCGGTAGCGGACCCGGCCTCCGGGCAGCGTGATCTCCGCCTCTTCTCCACCGGCCTTGCCGAGAAGCGCCTTGCCGATCGGCGAGGCCATCGAGATCTCCGAATTCTCCAGGTTGATGACGTCCCCGAACGCCAGGGTGTAGGTCTCGGTCACATCGTCATCGAGGTCGAGAACTTCCACCTTCGAACCGAATCCGACCCGGTCCTGCGGGATCGAGTCGAGATCGATCTCCGAGATCTCTGACAGCCGGCGCGAGATGTAATCGAGGCGAGCACGCACGAGCTGCTGACGCTCGAGCGCGGCCGCGTATTCGGAGTTTTCCCGCAGGTCTCCGAGCGCCACCGCCTTCTCGATCTCTCGCGGAAGAGTGACGTTCAGCTCGTGGAGAAGTGCCTCCGCCTCGCCGTTCAACTTGTCGATCAGTTCGTCTAGCACGGCAATGTCCGTTCCGTTCAGTGCGCGGGGAGAGAGCGACTCCCCGGTATGAAAAGGCCGCGGAGCGCAACGGGGCGCTCCGCGGTTCTGACTGCTGATGGAGGTGCCGGGATTTGCACCCGGGTCCGCGAATCCTTCTTCCTCGGCATCTACGTGCGTATTCGGGGATCTTATCTCACGTCAGGCAGGGCTCCCCAACGGCCCGCCATCAGCCAGCCGCTTCGGCTCTCGCCATCTCACCGGCTGCGGTCGCGGCGCCCGCCTCCGGCCAGCCCGATTTGCGACGTCCGTGGGACCGCCTCGGGCCGGGCGAATCCTGGGACGGGACGCGTTAGTTACGCGGCCAGCGCCATGTTGTCGTTGGCACCTGAAAATTTTCCCGGTTTTTAACGAGGCCCGAGAACCTCGGCACGCTTCCTCGGATTCCAGTAAACACGTCGAATCTGAATCACCCCCATTGCGTTATCAATCAGCGACAAAAAGCGGACCGCAAGAACGGGTCCGCTCAGTCTCGAAACACTAGTCCCGGCGCTTTGTTCCGTCAATCCGACCCCGAGGTCGGAGGGTCGGCTGCCGGCGAGGCGGAGTTCTTTGACAGTCTTTCCGTGTTCTCGGTATCTTGCTGATTGCACTTCACCGTCGGTGGAGTTTTCAACGATTCGAGGGCCGCGCGCCCTTTCGTGCCAGGGAGCCGATACATGCAGCAGATGCAATTGCGCGACTTCTTTTCGGAAGATGCGATCAAGCTCGATCTCGAAGCCGAGACCAAGGACGAGGCACTCAAGGAACTGGTGGGCCTGCTGGGACTGGACGAAAAATCTCAGGCGATCCTGTTCAAGATGCTCAAGCGACGGGAGAACCTGGGTTCGACGGGGATCGGTCGCCGGATCGCGATCCCCCACTGCCGATCGCTCGTGGTGAACCGCCTCCGGGTGGCCTTTGGACGGAAAGCGGGCGGTCTCGATTTCGACGCGATCGACAAGAAGCCCGTCCAGAACATTTTCCTGATCGTGGCCCCGCCGCTCGAGGTCTCGAATCAGTACCTGCCGGTATTGGGCAAGATCGCGCAGTTCGGCAAGGAGTCCGACATTCCGGAGAAACTCGCCGCGATCGAGACGCCGGAAGAGTTCCTCGCTCTGCTGGAGGAAAAAGGAGTCTGATCCCATGCATCCGCAGCTCGAGCTGCTCCTTGAGCTCCAGGACCTGAACACCCAGCGGAAGTCACTCGCGGAGGACGGGCTCTCGGAGGTCGAATCCACCGTCTTCGACCTCAGGCCGGCGGACGCCCTGGAGCTCCTGGATACGAAGATCGAGGAGCTCACCGAGCGGCTGGACGCACCGGTCCGGGACCGGTTTTCCGAGGTCTCGCAGTCGCTGGGGCGGGCGGTGGCCCCCGTTCTGAACGGAATCTGTTACGGTTGTTTCGTAGCGATTCCGACCGCCTGGTCCTCGGAGGTCGGACGGAACGATCGAATCAACGTCTGCGATCACTGCGGTCGATTTCTCTACTACGTGGACTGATCCGCCGCTACCCGTCCCGAGCCCGTCCTTCGGGTCACTCCGCTCCGGTCGAGGTACTCGAGCAGCGGAATCAGCTCCCGCCGCGACAGATCGAATTCGGCGGCGAATGCGGCGGGGGTTGCCGGGGCCGAGGCTTGCAGGACCCGGATCGCCCCGTCACGGAGTCGCTCGACCGCCCCGGATGACAGATACAGTTCCGGAGTGATCCGTACGATCCGGCCATCGTCGACCAGGAGCCGGAGAAGGTCGTGCAGCAACGCCCGGTCAAACCCCCGCTCTTCCTCGAGTCGGCCCGGAGACGGTGGCGCGAGACCGCCCTCCTTCAGCAACCGGTATACGGCGTCTTTCGCCTCCTCCTCGCTTTCCGTCAGGGTGGGGCGGTGATCCGGCAGTCGCACCAGGGGCCCCTCCCGGACCAGCCTCCCCTCCGACTCGAGTTCCGTGAGAACGCTCTCGAGCAGTGAACTCGCATAGCGATCCGCTCCCGGTGATCGCACCGATTCCAGAGGCACGCCCGGCTGCCGGGGGGAACTCGCGTGCGCCCGCCGGATCGTCTCGATCACTTCTTCGCGCGCCTCCTGAACGGTGCTCGGATCGAAGAGTCGACCGGACAGCTCGATCACGGATGCTCCGCCTCGCGCACCTCCCGCCGCAAACCCCGTGTGAAGGGGAAGGTCCGCCGGGGCCATGCCACGACCACCGGACAGGCGGACGGCGATCCCGGTGGCGACTTCCGCGTCGGTATCGAGAAGCGCTTCCCACGACCCCGCCGAGGCACGCCAGCGCCGGGTGGGAGCGAGATCGGCGACGATACCGCCGCCGATCGTCCTCATGGGTGACACCCGTCGAAGGACGAATCGGTCACGGACCCGCAGGGGCAGCGAGTCCCGTGTCACGAGAACTGCCTGCGTCGAGGCTCCGGGCCCGAGGGTCACGCCGTCCGCGAGCAGGACTCGAGCGAGCGTTTCCGCCGTTCCATGGTAGAGCCGCACGCGGTCGGCGTGCTCCAGCGACTCGCTGGAGTCCGGCAGCAGTCGGATTCGGGCGCCGAACCGGCGAACCGGCTGCCAGTTCGGGTCGGTAATGATCACATCGCCCTTCCGCACCCGGTCCAGCGGCAGCCCGGCCAGCGACAGAGCGCACCGGGAGCCCGGCCCGGCTGACTCCACCTCCTGCCCGAATCGCTGAATGCTGCGAACACGAGCCCGCTCGGCCGAGGGCAGCAGCCGAACCTCATCTCCGCGTGCCACCGAGCCGCTCCATACCGATCCCGTGACGACAGTGCCCGCCCCCGGAATCGTGAACGCCCGGTCGATCGGAAGCCGGAACAGGTCGTCCTCGGATCGCGAGGTGACTCCGGACGCGGTTGCGATGAGGGCCTCGCGCAACGCATCGATCCCCTCCCCGGTCACAATCGAAACGGGAATGATCGGCCACCCGGCCTCGGGTCCGAATCGGCGGAGCTCCTCATGCACCGCGTCGGTCACGAGCTCCCGCCATTCGTCGTCGACACGGTCGACTTTGGAGAGAGCGACGATTCCTCGCCGAACGCCCAGGAGCTCGGCGACATCGAGGTGCTCCCGGGTCTGGGGCATCGGGCCCTCGTCCGCCGCCACGACGAGAAGCAGCCGATCGATCCCGGAGGCGCCGGCGAGCATGGTTCGCATGAAGTCCTCGTGGCCGGGAACGTCCACGATCCCGACCTCGGGCCCCGCCCCGGCCGCGAGGGAGGCGAATCCGAGTTCGATCGTAAGTCCCCGCCGCTTCTCCTCGATCAGTCGATCGGGGTCGGTGCCGGTCAGCGCCCGGACCAGTGAGCTCTTTCCGTGGTCGACGTGGCCGGCGGTCCCGACGATCACGGATCGGGAGACGGAATCAGACATCCCCGACATCCAGGAATTCGAGCGACCGGATCCGCAGATCTTCGGCCACGTGCACCCTGATGAAGTCTTTCAGCACGCGAAGCTGCAACGCCGAGATCTCCGGCACGGCGCGGTCGACCTGAACGGCGAGAGCCCGGAGGAGAGCCAGCTCCGGCGGCTCGAGGAGATGCCCCGTCCCCGCGCAGTCCGCGCAGCGGAGTCCGCCTTCGCCGGTATCGAATCGGGCAGCCTCGGCGTCATGGATTTCACGGCCGCAGGCGAGACAATCAGTGAGCGCCGGCTCGAATCCGAGGACGCGCACGAGCTCCCAGATCCACGCGGCCGACACCGCGCGTGCGGCTCCCGGAGGTGCCTGAACGAGATCATCCAGCCCGGATCGGAGCGTAGAGAAGACCCTCTCGTCCCGCTCTGCCGGCGCGAGACGAAGCACGAGCTCGGCGAGCACGGAGGCGCCGGCGAACCGTGACATTTCGGATCCGAGAGACTGACGGGATCGCAGGAGCTCGAAGCCCGACAGCGTATGCAGGTCCCGATTCGCCTTCAGATACAGGGTCGCCCTGCCCTCCACGAACGGTTCGAGCACGCCACCCATCCGGCTCTTCGGCCGGAGGGCGCCGCGCGCCAGTGCGGAGAGCGGCCCGTAGTCCAACGTCAGCAGACGGAGGATCTTGCTGGTGTCGCCGAACCGGTAGGTCTGCAGGACCAGGCAGGACGTCGTGACGATGGGCACGGCGCAAGCTAAGAACGGAATCCCGGGCCGGCAATTACGCTCCGAGTCGAGATCATTCGCGAATCGCGATCTCGGTCGTTCCGAAACCAGATTCGGTCTCAAAGATCGGGTCGCCGTCCGGACCCATCAGCAGCATGCGTCCCGGGGCGTCGGTACGGAAGGTGGAACAGAGGATTCTACTGTCGGCCAGGGCCGCCGCGGTCCAGCAAGGTACGGGGTCTCCTGACGGGCCGCGCGTGTCGATCGGCTGGTCCGGTCCCCGATCGAATCTTCCCGTACGAGCCGGATCCACGGTCACGAGGGAACCATCGGCATTCGGAGCGAAGGTGACCGGATCGAACGTGCCCCCGGCGAGAATGATCAGGCGGCTCTCCGCGAGGAGCCCATCGGAGGGATTCGTCGCGTCGGCGGGGAGCTCGATCACTCCCACGCTCGTACCGTCCCGATCGAGCACGACGACCCGACCCGCGCCAAGCGGCGCATACGTGCCGCCATCATCGTCGATGTTCGCATCGATCACGAACAGTTGTTCGCCGACGGGCACGACCCTCTCCACGAAGGTCCCGACGCCGGTCGCCACTCGTGTGGCCGTTCCGGCGCCCGGAGAGAGGCGATATACGGCGTCGCTGCCCCGACCTCCCATCCAGAGGACACCTTCGGCGTCGAATTCCGCCCTCGACGGATTCACCAGGGCCGGATCCGGACCGGGGAAGACCGCTTCGGACACGCTGCCCTCCGACAGGTCTACGAGTACGATCCGGCTTCCGCCGAAACTGCTCACGGTGCTCGCGGCGAGCGAACCGTAGAGTGCTACTCCGTCACCGTCGAATCCGGCTCCGAGATCGACGGGAACAGCGGCCGGAAGGATCTCGTTCCCCTCCACGCGGAAGGAAGCGAGAGTCTGCCCGATGGAGTTGAGGGCGACGAGGGTGGCGTCGGTGCCCGGAACCGGACCGGTCGGATCGTCTCCGCCGCACCCGACTGCCAGTCCGAGGAGGAGCGAACAGAATACGATCTCCAGGCATCTGCGTGGACGTCGTAGCATGGCGGAAGCTCGGTGACGTGATGAGGAAGAGATGCGGGTCATGCCGTCCACCTTTCCTGACGATTCCTTCAGTGCCGGTCCCGGTGCGGAGAACTCCATCAACGATATCTGAGAGTGATCGAAAAGCGTCTCCCCGGCTCCGGATACAGCTCCACCAGTTCGTAGTAGCCGTCCAGCAGATTGTCGATGCGACCCTCCACCTCGATGCCCGGAGCCCCGATCGGAGGCCGCCAGGCCAGGGCCAGGTCGATCGTCGTGAATCCCGCCAAGGACCGGGTGCCGGCCACCGTCGTGGTTCTCGGTCCCGTCCAGCGCACCCAACCCCCGATCGAAAGCGCCTTCTGCCGCCGCTGGAGGCCGATCGCCGCCGTCGTGCCGGGCCGGTAAGGCACCGGATTCTGGTTCGACCCGAAACCGAGTCGGCTCTGGTCCAGTGTGCCGGCAGCCGTGAAGAGCCAACCGCGGTCCGCCGCAGGGTCGGTCGAAGCCTCCACTGATGCCTCGATGCCGAAGCTTGTCAGGCGGTCCAGATTTCGTGGGGTCCACAGGGCCGCCGCGCTCGCCAGCCAGACGATCGGATCCTCCGTTCGTCGATACCACCCGGCGACCTCGCCCGACAGCTCGAACTCGCCGGCGTCCCGGCTTCCCCGCAAACCCAGTTCGGCATCCAGGATCACGCGTTCCGGCTCGAGATCGGGATTCGAGCGAACCCGAAGCCCGGGCGAGAGATTCAGATCGGCGAGCGTGGGCATTCGAAACGCCTGCCCCAGCCGGCTGCGCACAGACATCCCGTAACCGATCGGAGCCTCGATATTGACTTCCGGACTGATCGCCGCCTGGCCGCTCGTACCGTCCAGGGAAACGGCGGGCCGCACGAGGAACGAACCGGAATGGAAGCTCCGGGCTACCGACCCGCCGGCCATGAGTCGCCTGACATCGTCGGGGAGATCATTCCCTCCGAGTGCCTCCAATGAAACGCGGCTCGCCAGCTCCAGTCTCTCCGGTCCCCCCGTCACGATCTCGAGGCCTGCGCCGAGCACTTGCGCGTCGCGAGTGGCGGAGGTGCCGATTGCGGTTCCCGGGTCCCATTGAGTCCGGGACCAACCGAAACGGCCGGACACTCCGATGCGGCTCCCCTGCCATCCCAGCGACGCGAGACCCCGTCCCTCTTTCCAGCGGGCAAGATCGAAGAGTCGATTTCCCATCGGGCCCGGACTGCCCCGCTCTACCGCATCGTAGCGGAGCCGTAGTCGTGTCCTGCCGCGCGAAGCCGACGTCGCGAGGGAGAGACGTGAGCCATCGGTATTCGTGCGGGTCTCCACCGGAGAGCCGGGAAGCAGCCGGTTCTGGTATGTGAAGTCGTTGCGGGCCCGGTCCAGAACCAGCGAGAGAGAGGCCTGTCCGACCGCTCCCGTTCCGGTGACAGTGGCTTCGGCGCCGAGGCCCCCGAAGGATGAAACGCGCACCGCACCCATCGCCCCGGACTCACTCTGTGAACGGGAACGCAGCAACAGCACTCCCGCCAAAGCCCCGGTTCCGTATCGCGCAGAGGCAGCGCCGCGAACGAGCGTCGCCGAAGCGAGCGAGCCCGTGGGAACCAGCGAAAGGTCCGCCCGACCGCTCACCGGATCGTTGATCGGGTGGCCATCCAGCAGCACGAGAACGCCTTGCGGCCGACCGCCCCTGACGCTGACGAATTCCCCACCCGACATCCCGGAGCCCCGCATCGATGCGCCCGACAGACTCGACAGCCATTCCCCGATATCCCGCCATGGAAGGGGCGCCTCATCGAACCGCACTTCCGACACGGAACGAGCCGGCAGCTCGCCCTCCCCTGTCCATCGAACCCTGGCCTCGACGGCGGGCAACACCACGGGATCGACCTCCAGTACGACGAGCTCTCGCAGCGGACCCGGAGTCATAGCCGAGATCCGTCTCGATACGCTTCGATGTCCCGGGGCCTCGACTTCCAGACGGAACACGGATCCCTGCGGAAGCGAATGCCGGAAGGTCGATGCGTCGGACGAAGCGGGCTGGAGAGAGATATCGGCTGTCGCGCCCTCTGCGTAGACTCCCTCTCCGATGAGCCTGACCGTCAGGCCCTCGGGCACTCCTCCGGCATCAGACCTCGCTACGAGGACGAAGGAGATCTGCCCCTGCGGTGGGATGGAATCCTGTTCCGGCGGATCGGCAGGTCGGCTCACTTCCTGGGCCGACGCCCTTCCCGACAACGAGAGCAGGAGCACCGCGGCGACCTCGAGGGTGACTCTCCGACGTCGCCTCATCGACACCGGCCGCCGTTCATCGATGCCTGTCTTCGGCCACGGGAACCGCGAGACGGCCCAGATCGCCCAGATCTCGCACCTCGACCGCGCATCCGAAGGCGGCTTCCAGTCGTTCCGACGTCAGGACCTCCTCCGGGGTGCCCGTCGCGGTCACGCGCCCCTTCGACATGAGCACGACCCGGTCGGAGAACCGGCTCGCGAGATTCAAGTGATGTGTCACCGTAATGGTCGTAAGTGACTTTTCCGCCGTAAGTCGCGCGATCTGCTGAAACGTACTCAACTCGTGGGCCAGGTCCAGGTGTGCGACGGGTTCGTCGAGCAACAGGATCTCGGCTTGCTGCGCGAGGGCCCGGGCAAGCCGTGCGCGCTGCAACTCCCCGGCGGACAGTGTGAAGAGACGGCGCTCCGACAGCTCCTCGAGAGCGACATCCCGGAGCGCCTGCGATACGATCTCCCGGTCCGCGACCCCTGCCGGACGCCAGGAACCGAGGTGCGGATGTCGTCCCATCGCGACCAGCTCGCGCACTTTCAGGGGAAACGCGAAATCCTCCGTGGCCGACACGAGCGCCACGCGACGGGCGAGTTCCCGGCGAGGCCAGTCCGCGCTGGGAAGACCGTCGCACAGCGCGGAACCCGACTCGGGGCGCACCGTACCCAGAAGGGCGCGCAGAAGCGTGCTCTTTCCTGCGCCGTTCGGTCCGAGAACCGTCGTGTGGACGCCCGGTTCGAAGACGAGATCCACCCGGTGAAGCGCCGGCTGCGGCGCATCGCCATAGCGAACGGTGAGGTTCTCGAGGCGAAAGCTCACACGGCCCTCCCCCGGGCGCGCAGGAGAACGAGAAAGAACGGCACTCCCAGAAAAGCCGTGACGACTCCGATCGGGATCTCCACCGGTCCTCCGATGGCTCGTGCGGCCGTATCGACGACCAGCAGCGCCGCCCCACCGGTCAGGAAGCACGTGGGAAGGAGGTCACGGTGTCCGCTGCCCCATGTCATCCGCACGGCGTGCGGAACCACGAGTCCGACGAAACCGATGACGCCCGCGACGCTCACCGTGACCGCTGCGAGGAGGGACGCGAGAAAGAACGCGTACCGCTTGACTCGTTCGACCTCCGTCCCGATGGCGGCCGCCGTTTCCTCTCCGAGCGCCAGGGCGTCGAGATGACGACCGAGCCCCCAGGCAGCGGCAGACGCTGGAATCGACCAGGCGGCCAGAACCGCCACCATCCGCCACGAGATCCCGGAGAGACTGCCCAGGGTCCAGAAGAAGGCGGATCGGAGCGTTTCGGCGGGCGAAAAGACGAGAATGAGAGTGATGCAGGCTCCGAAAAAGGCGCTCACGACGACCCCGGCGAGGATGAGAACCCGGGTATCGAGCCGGTCCGACACGCGGGCGACGGCGAATACGATGGCGATCGCGAGGAGACCGCCGGCCAGTGCCGCGACGGGCAGAAGAAAACCACCGAACCTGCCCAGTCCGAGGGCCAGGGCAGCGACCGCCGCGAGCGCGGCCCCGGAGGAGACCCCCAGGAGATAGGGTTCAGCCAGCGGATTCCTGAGAAGCGCCTGAAACACGGCGCCCGAAACGGCTAGGGAGGCCCCGATCAGCATGGCTGCAGAGATTCGAGGCAGCCGCAATTCCAGAACGATCCGCCGAGCGACCGCGTCCCCCTCCGGACGGA
>JARRPS010000022.1:0-28971 GCA_037382625.1 Gemmatimonadota bacterium
GATCGCGCTGCGCGCCGCCGAGGTCGACCTCATCCGGCGCCGCTTCGACTACCAGATCGGGCTCGCACGCCTCGAGGCCATCCTCGGCGCCGACCTGCGGAACTGACACGGGGGGCGCCACGGTATCAGAAGGTGCGCTGTTACGCGCCGCGAGCTGTTTGATCGAAGACGAATTGACGACAGGCCAGGTTCGTCCCGGCCGTCGATGCATATGAATCGACTGGAATGAAGGAACCGGACCTCATGAGCAACTGGAATCACCGCCGGGCGATCGCCGCCGGGCTCGGACTCGCCGTAGCCTCGGCGATCGCATCCGCGTGCGGCCAATCGCAGGCCGACGAACTCTCGATGGGCCTGGAGAGCGTGACGGCCGAGCGCCGCGAGATCACTTCCAGCGTCGCGGCCACCGGTACGATCGAGCCGATTACGATCATCGACGTCAAGTCGCAGGCCTCCGGCGAGGTGCTGCAGGTCCCGGTGGAGCTCGGCGACAAGGTCGAGAAGGGCGCGCTCCTGGTTCGAATCAACCCGCGCGACGTCCGAAACGCATACGATCAGGCGGTCGCGGACCTCGACGTCGCCCGCGCCCGCAGCTCGATCGCGGAACGTCAGCTCGAACGCACCAGTTCGCTTCGGGACCGGCAGGTAGTCACCGAGGAGGAGTACGAGACCTCCCTGCTGGAGGCGGCCAACGCGAAGGCGTCCCTCGTAAAGGCCGAGACGAACCTGGAGCTCGCAGAGGACCGACTCAACGATGTGACCGTCCGCTCTCCGATCTCCGGAACGATCGTCGAGAAAACGGCCGAAGAAGGTCAGATCATCACCTCGGCGCGCGAGATGACCGGCGGCACGATCCTCATGCGCATGGCCGACCTCAACGAGGTTCAGGTGCGAACCCTGGTCGATGAGACCGACATTGGTTCGATTCTGCCCGGCCTCGGCGCGACGATCCGGGTCGAGGCCTACCCGGATCAGGAGTTCCGCGGCCAGGTGCTGAAGGTCGAACCCCAGGCCGTCGTCGAGCAGAACGTCACTCTGTTCGCCGTCCTCACGAGGATCCGGAACGAGCGCGACCTCCTCAGGCCCGGGATGAACGCCGACGTCGAGGTTCTCATAGGTGTCCGGGACGACGTTCTCTCCCTCCCCAATGCCGCCATCCGGACGCCGGATGAGGCCCGACAGCTGGTGACGGCGCTCGGTATGGATCCCGAGCTTCTCGAAGCCCGGGTGCCTGCAGAGGGCGACGACGACGAGCCGGTCGAAGCTCCGGAGGAGGCGCCGCAGACCACGGAAGACGGGCTCCCGACGATGGCCGCACTGCAGAAGATGTCGCGCCCCGAGCGGATGAGTCTGATCCAGGATCTCGAGCCGGCCCAACGGCAGAAATTGTTCGCCATGTTCCAGCAGATACGCGACCAGCAGGAGCAGGCTGCACGCGGTGACCCCAGCGCGCCGAAGGACGCGTTCGTCTTCGTCGACGACGAGCAGGGTCTGTTGACTCTGAGACCGATCCGGATCGGCCTTTCCAGCTGGGAATACACCGAGGTACTCGGCGGGCTCGAAGAAGGCGACTCGGTCGTACAGGTCCCGATGGCGCTCGTTCAGCAGTCCGAGATCCTGGAGCTGATTCGCAGCCGGACTTCGATCCCCGGCGTCAGCCGCAGCTGAGGGCAGGGAGAGAATATGCTGATCGGAGAGATCATGCGGGTGGCCCTCGAGGCCATCGCGGCCAACAAGCTCAGGAGCCTGCTCACGATGCTCGGCATCGTGATCGGCGTCGCCGCCGTCATCACGATGGTCGCTCTTGGAACCGGGGCCCAGCGGGCGGTTCAGGACCAGATTGATCAGCTGGGTACGAACGTGCTTTCGGTGCGCCCGGGCCAGGCCTGGTTCCGGGGGGCCCGGGGCGGCGACGCGAAGATGGAGGTGAAGGACGCGCTGGCCGTGGAACGCGAGGCGAGCTCCATTACGGCCGTGGCGCCGGAAATGATGTCCAACGCCCAGGTCGAATACGGCCGTAGCAACGCGAGCCTGCGCGTCACCGGAACGACGCCCAACTACCACGAGGTGAACAACTACGAAGTGGAGGTCGGGCGGTTCTTCGACGATCAGGAGAACGAGGGCCGGCGTCGCGTCGCGGTTCTGGGTGGCGCCGTCCCGGCGGTGCTCGGAACGACGGCGAACATGATCGTCGGCGAAAAGATCTCCATCCGGAACGTGACATTCGAAGTCGTCGGCGTCCTCGGCGAGAAGGGTGGGTGGAGCTGGTTCAACATGGACGAGCGCATCTTCGTTCCGGTCAACACGGCCCAGTTCCGGCTCTTCGGAACGGAGAGGATCGGCTCCTTCAACGCCGAAGTCCGTGACGGTGCGAGCCAGACGCTCGCAATGGCGCAGATAGAGGAAGTCCTCCGGCGAGAGCACCGGTTGCGCGTGGGCGAAGAGAACGACTTCTGGATTCAGGACCGTGCCGAGCTCATGGGCACTCAGCAGGAAACGACGAAGACTTTCACGTACCTCCTCGCCGGGATCGCGCTCGTCAGCCTCCTGGTGGGCGGAATCGGCATCATGAACATCATGCTGGTCTCGGTCACCGAGCGGACCCGGGAGATCGGAATCCGGATGGCGCTCGGCGCGACCCGGAAGAACGTTCTCGGACAGTTCCTGTTCGAGGCCCTGGTTCTCTGCCTTGTCGGAGGCCTGATCGGAATCGGCCTCGGATTCGGGGCGGCCTACGCGCTCTCCGAACTCGCGAACTGGAATACCGCGGTGTCTCCGCGGGCCGTGCTGCTGGCAGTCGCATTCTCGGCCACCGTCGGGCTGTTCTTCGGATTGTGGCCAGCCCGGAGAGCGGCTTCCCTGAACCCGATCGAGGCACTTCGCTACGAGTGAGCTGCGTATGAGCCTGGTCCCCTTCGATTCCCTGCCCGACTCCGCACGGGTCTGGTGCTTCGCAGCCGAACCGGAGCCCGGACCGTCGGAAACCGCACGGTTGCTTGACGTCATGCAGGCATTCATGGAATCCTGGACCGCCCACAGGGCAGATCTCGTCGCCGCCGTGGACTGGTGGCACCAGCGCTTCCTGCTCGTCGGTCTCGACGAGAGTCATACGGGCGCTTCCGGTTGCTCGATCGACGCTCTGATGACCCGTCTCGCGAGTCTCGAGGAGGAGCTCGGAATTCGTCTCACGGACTCCGCTCCCGTATGGTACAGGGACCCTCAGGGTCGGATTCGGTCGGTGGCGCGAGAGGAGTTCCGGAGAATGTCTTCCGACGGAACGGTGGGGCCCGACACCCGTGTCTTCGACCTGACCGTGACGGAGGCCGGTTCGGCCCGCGACAACCGTCTCGAACGGCGGACCGCCGAGTCCTGGCACGCACGACTGCTCTGACAGGGAGCCTCGTTGGAAACACGGGAGACCGAACGGCGGCCACGGGCACCGGGACCCAAGACCGCCGTCGTCCTCTCGGGCGGCGGGGCCAGGGGAGCCTACCAGGTCGGGGTCCTCCGCTGGATCGCCCGGCAGTACCCGGAGATCCGAATTCCCATACTCACAGGTGTGTCGGCGGGCGCGATCAACGCCGCCTATCTCGCCGGACGGCCAGAGCCCTTCCCGGAGGCGGTGGACCGACTCGCCTCGCTCTGGAGCGACCTGTCTACCGAGGACATCCTGCGGGCCGACTTCGTCTCGCTTCTCGGAAACGCCCTGAAGGTCGCTTTGAATCTCGGCAGCGGTGGCTCCCGTCTCGCGCCGAGCGTCCGAGGGCTGGTGGATACCAGTCCTCTCGAGCGAACGCTCGCCGCGGTCCTCTCGCCCGAACGGATCGCCCGGAACATTGCCTCGGGCCGCCTCGAGGCCGTCGCGGTCTCGGCCACTTCGTACGCCAGCGGACGGACCGTCACCTTCGTTCAGGCAGCCGAGGGAGTTCGCATGTGGGCGCGGACCCGCCGGGAATCGGTCGCGGCGAGCGTCGGGGTGGACCAGGTCATGGCCTCATCGGCGATTCCCCTCTTCTTCCCGGCCCGACAGGTGGAGGGCGAGTGGTTCGGCGACGGCAGCCTCCGGCAGGGAAGCCCGCTGTCGCCGGCCGTATTCCTCGGTGCGGATCGCATCCTGGCCGTTTCGTCACGCTACGGATCGGACACGCGCGAGCCGGTGGACTCCGACAGAGAAGCTTACCCGCCGGCGGCCCAGATCCTGGGCCTGATGCTCAACTCCATTTTTCTCGACAACCTGGACGCCGATGCCGAGCGGCTCGAGCGGATCAACGACATCGTTGCGCGAATCCCTGACGAGAAGCAGTGGCTCGTCTCAGAGAGGCAGGTCCGTTTTCTCGTGATCCGGCCGTCCAGCGACCTCGGGCGGATGGCGGCGCGCCACGAGGCGGAGCTACCCCGCACGCTTCGCTATCTGATCCGGGGACTCGGCTCGGGCCGAGTGGCCAGCCCGGACCTTCTCTCCTACCTCATGTTCGAGGGCGGGTACCTCACCGAACTGATCAGACTCGGCGAACGGGATGCGGAGCGGAACTGGCTCAGGATCCGCAAGTTCTTCGAAGACGGCGAAACCGGATCGTCGCGGGTCGAGCCGGACTGACCAGCGGCTCGATTCCGGGTCGTTCAAACGTGGTTCAGCAGCATCATTTCATGCGGATGCGGCCAGAGATAGACCTGATTCTGTAAGGTCTCCACCTCGAATTTACGAACCCAGTGCCGCAGGAGAGTGACCGGTACGATCAGCGGGAGCAGGCCGGCGTGGTAGTGATCTATCGACTCGGTCAGCTCGGCCCGGTCCGCGGAATCCAGCCCGTCCGACACGTACCCTGCCATGTGCCGGAGCACGTTGGTGTGCCCCTTCCGAGTCGGGACACGACGCATCACGGCGGTCATCCCTGCCCGGTACTCCTCCGCCAGTCTATGCGTCGAACCGCCTTTCGGCGCTTCGCCCAGAAGCTTTCCGAGCCGTCGCATGCCGGCCTGATTCCGTGACATCAGCACATACTTGTGAGCGGCATGATACTCCATCAACGCTCGGCGCGTGGGACCCGCGTCGACCAGATCCAGCCAGCGCTGGTAAGAGAAGATCCGCGTGATGAAGTTCTCCCGGAGTCGCGGGTCGTTGAGTCGGCCCTCTTCCTCGATCGGCAGATCCGGTGCGAGGCGCATCAGCTCCGCCGCATAAATGCCGACACCGGTGCGCGCGGGGACGTCGTTTTGATCGCGGATCTTTACCCGCTCCATGCCGCAGCTCGGTGAGTCCTTCTTGAGCACGTACCCGGCGAGACCGTGTTTCTCGAGTCGCTGTACCCGGTCGATCGAGTAGTCTCGCATGGTGACGGTGAGGTCATCACCGGTGGAGGGCATCACGAGCCGTACGCCGTCGGATGTCTCTTCGAGGCGGATCGTAGGACGGGGCGTACCCAGTCCGATTTCGACTTCCGGGCACACGGGCACCCACGTCACGTAGTTCCCCAGCGTGTCGGTCAGAAACCGGTCCCGCTTGTGTCCTCCGTCGTACCGGACCTCCTGTCCCAGCAGGCAGGAGGATATGCCGAGTCGAAGGGGTTGGTTCCGGCCGTTCATGCCGTTTGATTGCGCGCGCATCGAAATCTTCGTCTTCCCGGTCATCGGTCGCCCTCCGTGCGACCGAGCATGTGTCGCAGCGCAGGCTCCAGCTCCGGGTCCCGGAAAGGGAATGCCGTCGCCGACAGACGCTCGGGAACCACCCGGCTGCTCGCGAGAAGCAGTTCGTCGGCCATCTCTCCGAGCGCGAGACGAAGCATCGGCGCCGGCGCCGGCACCACAGTCGGCCGGTTCAGCACCGAGCCGAGGACCGAGGTGAAGTCCCGATTTCGTATCGGCTCGGGCGCTGCGACATTGACCGGGCCCTCCAGGTCCCTTCGCGACGCGGCGTGCATGACGGCGCCCACGGCATCGTCGAGGGACACCCAGGTCCAGAACTGCTTTCCGGAGCCCAGTCGGCCTCCCGCTCCAGCCATGAATGGGGTCAGCATGCGCTCGAGCGCGCCCCCGTCGGGCCAGAGAATCATGCCGAATCGCAGATGCACCACACGGATCCCCGCCTTACGGGCCGCATCCGCGGCCGCCTCCCACTCGCGGCACACCCCGGAAAGGAATCCCTCCCCCGGACCCGAACTCTCATCGAGTCGCTCGTCGCCCCGGTCGCCGTACCAGCCGGTGGCGGAGGCACAGATCAGCGCCTCGGGGGGCCGCTCGAGCCGAGCCAGAGTCTCTGCGATCAGTCGCGTGCCCTGCACCCGGCTGTCTCGAATCGCCGCTTTGCGCTCCTCGGACCACCGCCCGCCGGCGATCGACTCCCCCGCCAGGTGTACGACGTAGTCGGCCCCCTCGAGCCGCGCGGCATCGACCGTTCCGGAGGCAGGGTCCCAGGCTACGGAACCGGCAGACGCCGCCGGCAGCGGTGATCGGGATCCGGCCCGGGCCAATGCCCACGCCTCGTGCCCGCCCGTGGAGAGTACCTCCGTCAACGTGGACCCGAGCAGCCCGGACGCGCCGCTCACGACGAAGCGCCGCCCCGGCTCGAGGCCTGCGCGGGCATGCAGGTCGAGATCCCTGCGCGTGACCCGGTGACGAAATCCGAATCCGCGTTGCAGGCGAGCCTCGACCATCCCCCCGGAAATGAACGAGTGGACGGCCTCGAGCGGCAGCGCGTATTCGATCCGGTCCTCGAGGACGCTCGCGCCGTCATCGATAGGCTCGAATCGGTGAGCGTGCTCCCACCGGGCGAACGGGCCCTCGACCTGGACGTCGGTAAACTGGCGGCCTGGCACATTGTCGCGATGCTCCGCGACCCATGTCACGGGCACCGGGCCGATGTGCAGCTCGAGGACGGCCCGGGCGCCATTCTCGATCCCGCCCGTGTGCTCGACCAGCCGAACCGCATCCCACGGTGGAGCGAGACGCTGAAAAGCGCCGGGACGTGCATGCCAGTCGTAGACGGTCTGTGCGGAGTGATCGATCCGGCTCGTCTTCCGGAATACCTGGAGGCCCAAGAGTTCGCGTCCCGGTCTGGAGTCACGGATTCGCCGACAACGATCCGAATACATTACAATGCGATCGATCAGGGCGCCGGGGGCAGCTGTCACCCGACGGTTCCTTCTACAGTCGGCTCAACGGTTCGTTCGCCCCGCGTGTTCTTCACGGGTCGCGCAAAACCGTGGAAATCACACCATCGCGGAGGTCCGGTTGTTTCTGTCAGACACGAGCATTCGTCGCCCGGTGCTCACGTCGATGGTTGCCCTGGCGCTCGTGCTGTTCGGGGCCATCAGTTTTACGAGGCTTTCGGTGCGGGAACTCCCGGACGTGGACACCCCCAACGTTTCGGTGTCCGTGTTTTTGCGCGGTGCGAATCCCCGTGTCATGGAGTCCACGGTCACCGACGTGCTCGAAGAGGAGCTGAGCACGATACCGGGCGTGCGGACCCTGCGCAGCACGAGTTCCGAGCAGTCCACCAACATAAGCCTCGAGTTCGAGCTCGACCGGGACCTCGAGCTCGCCGCCCAGGATGTCCGCGACGTCGTCTCACGAGTCCGGGGACGTCTCCCGGAAGACGTCCTCGACCCGGTTGTCGCCAAGCAGGAGTCCGACGCGCAGCCCTTCCTATGGCTGGCGCTCTCGGCCGAGAACTACGATCTGCTTCAGCTCTCCGACATCGCCGACCGAGAGGTGAAGCGCCGGCTCCAGTCCCTGGACGGAGTGGGCCGCGCGCTGATCGCGGGGGAGCGCCGCTACTCGATGCGTATCTGGCTCAAGTCGCGGGAGCTGGCCGCGCGCGGGCTGACGGTGCAGGACGTCCGCGCGGCGATCCGGACGCGAAGCGTGGAGATCCCGGCTGGACGCATCGAGTCCGCTCGGCGGGAATTCACTGTGCGATCTCTGGGCGAGCTCAAGACACCCGAGGAATTCGGGAACCTCGTGGTATCCAGTCAGAACGGTCAGATCGTTCGTCTCAAGGACGTGGCACGGGTCGAGCTGGGACCGGAAGACTATCGTTCCGACCTCCGGTACAACGGCAGACCTGCAATCGCGATCGGGGTGATCCGGCAGTCGAAGGCGAATCTGATCGAGGTCTCCGATGCGGTCCAGGAGGAGCTCCCGGCGATCCAGGAATCCCTGCCTCCGGGCGTCACGATCGACATCGGCTTCGATCAGGCGCTCTTCGTGCGTCGATCCATCAAGGAGGCGGAGGAGACGCTCGTTCTCGCGGGTATTCTCGTCATCGTCATCATCTTCGTGTTCCTCAGGAACTTCCGGGCTACGATCATACCGGGACTCGCGATACCGACTTCGATTCTCGCCGCGTTCGCGGTCCTGTACGCTTTCGGCTTCACGATCAACAACTTTACGCTGCTGGCGTTGATTCTCGGCATCGGAATCGTGGTGGACGACGCGATCATCGTGATGGAGAACGCCTATCGACACCAGGAGGAACTGGGCGAGAGTCCGACCGTCGCAGCCCAACAGGGAACCAGTGAGATCGCCTTCGCAGTGATTGCGACGACGGTGGCACTGGTGGCCGTATTCACGCCGCTGGCCTTTCTGCAGGGCACGGCCGGACGCTTGTTCAACGAATTCGGAATCGCGCTCACGGGTGCCGTGATCGTCTCGAGTTTCGTGGCGCTCACGCTCACGCCCATGCTCTGCGCGAAGATCCTCCGAGTCCCGAAGCAGCACGGCAAGCTGTTCCTCGCTTTCGAGAACGCTTTTCTGTCGATTGCGGCCCGGTACCAGAAGAGTCTCGAGTTCGCAGTCCGGCACCGGGCCTTCGTCGTGGTCGGAGCGCTGCTCGTCGTGGGCCTGGCGTTCGTGGTGTTCAACCGCCTGGAACGCGAGTTCCTCCCGCCGGAAGACCGAGGAGCCATTATCACCTTCGTCATCGCGCCGGAGGGATCCTCCCTGGAATACACCAGCGAGTACCAGATGCAGGTCGAACAGGTGCTCGGGAGTGTCCCTGAAATCCAGAGCTACTTCAGCATCGTCGGCGGATTCCTGGGCAACGTGAACAGGGGTATCATTTTCGCCCGACTGGTGGACTGGGACGAACGGGACCGAACCGTACAGGAGGTCACCAACGAGATCCGTCCTCGACTGTTCGGCATTCCCGGGGTCCTGGCGTTCGCGAGCGCACCGGCGGCGATCGGCTTCGGCAGTCCCGTCCAGTACGTGGTGCGGAATCCGAACTTCGATTCGCTCGCCGCCGGGATGGATCGGATGACGGCCCGGGCACGCCAGGTTCCCGGGCTGATCAACGTGGACACCGACCTCCGGGTCAACAAGCCAGAGCTCACGGTGGAGTATGAGCGTGATCGCGCCGAAGACCTGGGCATCGCGATCGCCGACATATCGGGTACGCTGCAGGTCATGCTGGGCGGACAGCGAGTGAGCACATTCACCCGTGACAACAAGTTGTACGATGTCATCGTTCAGCTCGAGCCGGAGGCCCGTGCCACGCCCGACGCGATGTCGGAGCTCTACGTGAGGGGGCGGGATGGCGTCCTTGTTTCGGTGGATGCCGTGGCGCGAGTGGAAGAAGGCGTCGGCCCGCGGCAGCTGAATCACTTCGAGCGGGTCCGGTCCTTCACCCTGTCGGCGAGTCTGGCGGACGGGTTCCCGTTGGGATCGGCGATCGACTCCCTTCACGCCATTTCCGATGAGCTTCTGCCACCGGGCAGCAGCATCGCGCTGGCGGGGGAGTCCAGGGATGGCGGGGGAGTCCAGGGAACTCGAGGAGAGCGGAAACGCCCTCTACTTCGCGTTCATCCTGGCGCTGGTCGTCGTGTTCATGGTGCTCGCGGCCCAGTTCGAATCCCTCGTGCACCCGTTCACGGTCCTGCTGGCCGTACCGCTGGCGGTGACCGGCGCGCTGGTGACTCTTCTCGTGGCAGGTTCGACCCTGAACCTATTCAGCCAGATCGGGATGATCCTCCTGATCGGAATCGTGACCAAGAACTCGATTCTCCTCGTCGAGTACGCGAATCAGCTGAAGCGAAAGGGGCTGAACGGAACGGAAGCGATGCTCGAGTCGGGTCGCATCCGGCTCCGGCCGATCATGATGACCTCGGTCGCGACGATCATAGCGCTGACGCCGATCGCCCTCGGGCTCGGGGCGGGTTCCGCCAGCCGGCGTCCGCTCGGATACGCGATCGTGGGCGGCCTGATATTCTCGACGATCCTGACCCTCTACCTCGTGCCGGTCGTATACATCCTGCTGGACGAGGCGAAGGAGAGGGTGGCCCATCGTGCCGCGAAGCTCGAGACCGCGGAGGCGGAAGCGTGAGACGATCGATGAAGCGCTGCGTCTCCGCTGGCGAACTGCTCGTCGGCAGGGCCGCTGGGCGACGCGGCTCCCGGGTTCGCATGGTGGCTGCGGCATGCTTTTCTCTGACCCCGTTGCTCGCGCCGGCCGTGGCCGGCCGGGCGACGGCGCAGGAACCGATGACCCGCGAGAGCTCGAATCCGGCGCAGGGACTCACGAGCACGCAGCTGGCCGAAAGGGCCGCCCGAGGCGTTCCGCTCGCCACCGTGACCCTGCCGGAAGCGCTGCAGCGAGCCGCGGGCGTCGACCCGAATTACGTGGCAGCCCTGCGACGGGTCGGGGACGCCGACTGGGTGAGACGCTCCGCCTGGTCGGCCTTCCTGCTCCCGGTCGTCGACTTCCGGTGGAATTACAGCAAGTATTCCAGCCCCCAGTTCAATATCGGAACCGGGGAAGAAACCGATCGCCTCACCCAGTTCAGTCTCACCGGATCCTATACGCTCTTCAACGGCGGCGGACGCATCTTCAACATGCAGGCCGCCAACGCAGGCGTAGATGGAGCCGCAGCCGATGAGCGTCGCCAGCGATTCACGACGGCTCTCGGCACCGAAGCCGACTACTACGACGTACTGGCGCAGGCCGAATTGCTGCGGGTATCCGAGGAGCGAGTTCGACGCGCCGAGGAGCAGCTGGCCGTCGCCCGGGCACGTGTTCTGGCCGGCGCGGCCGTGCAGACCGATTCGCTGCAGCTGCTCCTCGAACTGACGCGTGCGCAGGTGGACTACCTCAGGCAGGAGTCGGCGGTGGCGGTGTCCCGCCTGCAACTCGGGCGCCGCACCGGGATTGCAGGCCCTGTGGACGCAGCTCCGCTCGACACTCTCCCTGCCCCACCGCTTCCGATCAGCGAGGCGCAGGCGATCGAGGAGGCGGTCACCGTGAGCCCGATCGTCGAGGTCGCACGGGCCGAGGAACGAAGAACGAACGCGCTGTTCAAGTCGGAGCGCTCGGCGTATCTGCCTTCCCTGAGCCTGTTCGGAAGCTGGAACGGATTCGACGACGACCTCGTGCCGGACGCGACCAAGCGGGCCACGTTCGGTCTTTCGCTCAACTTCCCGATCTGGGATGGAGCGCAGCGCGAGATCCGCGTGTACCGCGCGAGCACGGCCCGGCAGATCGCGGAGGCGGCGCGTCGCGACACGGAACTGGGGATCGGCCGGGACATGGCCGAGGCTTACCAGGCCTACAACACGGCCCGGGCGAGTGCCGAGCTGGCGGGCAATGCCGTACTGGTCGCGCGAGAGAATCTTCGGGTCCAGCAAGAACGATATCGGGCGGGAGCGACGACGATTATCGACCTGGTGACGGCGCAGGTCGATCTGACGGAAGCGGAAGCGGGACTCGTACAGTCGCGCTACACGACGAGACTGGCCCGCGCCGGCGTGGAGGCGATCCTGGGCCGACGACTTACGGAGAAGCGATGATGCGGGAGCGGTTCGCGGCAGAGAGGCGGATTCCGGCCTGGTGGGCCGTCACGCTGGTGGCGGCGATCGGACTTTCCGTCGCCTGCGGAGAGGACGGGAACGACGGGGCCGCGGGAGGGGGCCCTGGCGGTGGAGCCGGAGGTCCGCCTCCGATGCCCGTCGATGTCGCCGTCGCGATTCAGGACACGGTGCTCGAGGAGATCCTCGCGACCGGTCAGATCGAAGCGGTTCAGTCGATCCGGCTTCAACCGGAGGTATCGGGAAGGCTGGCCGGTATCTACGCCTCCGAGGGCCGCGAAGTGGGTCGAGGAGCTCCTCTGTTCAAGATCGATGACGCCGAGCTCAGCGCGCAGGTCGCCCGACTGGAGGCGCAGCTGGACCTCGCCGAGCAGGCACTGCGTAGAACGCGTGACCTGCTCGATCGAAACGCCTCCTCGCAGGCGGATCTGGAGCAGGCGGAAGCCACGGCTCGGAGCGCGCGTGCGGATCTCGAGCTGCAGCAGACGAGACTGGAGCGAACGGTGGTCCGTGCGCCGTTCTCCGGTGTCGTGGGCGAACGCCTCGTCAGCGTGGGTGATTACATCACGCCGCAGACGCAGCTCACGACTCTTCAGACCGTAGATCCGCAGCGAGCCGCCTTCAGGGTTCCGGAGCGGTACGCCGGTCTTCTGGAAGTGGGGCAGGAGGTGAGCTTCGAGGTCGCCGCGATGTCCGGCCGGCAATTTCCCGGCATGGTCGACTTCGTGGACCCGCGCGTTCAACTGCCCGGGCGCACGATCACCGTCAAGGCTCTGGTGGATAATGCCGACCGGTCCCTGAAGCCCGGTATGTTCATCGAGGCGCGACTCGTGGTGGATGTCAGGCCGGAGGCCGTCATCGTCCCTGAGGATGCGATCCTGCCCCTCGCTGGACAGGACTACGTGTGGGTCGCGACCGAGGAGGGAACGGCCACGCGAAGGGAGGTCCAGATCGGCGTGCGCACCTCCGGCTTCGTCGAGATCCGTGAAGGCATCTCGGCGGGTGAGCAGGTCGTCGTCGGAGGCGTCGAACGACTGGGAGAGGGCTCCCCCGTGGCGCCGAACGTCGTCGAGAGAAGCCGCGGATGATCGCCGGCGGCGCCGGCCGACGGGAACAGGTCGCCGGTCAGGCCGGTGGGGTCTCCCCCGCGGTCTGCTCGCCTGCCCACGACAACCGCAGCCCGGCCGTACCGTAGTCGAGGATCGCGTAGACGGAAGCCGCACCGACCAGCAGTATCGGAATGTTGATGTAGTGCGGCGCATAGATCAGAGTGAACAGGGCCAGCACCTGCAGAGCCGTCGTGATCCGGCCGCCCTGTCGGGAATGGAAGGGAAGGTGCTGACCCGCCAGGCGGGTGACCACGAACACCCCGCCCGTGAAGATGTCCCGCAGCACGAGGATCACGAATCCCGCCCAGTCGAGATTCCCCGAGGGCAGAAACGACACCAGACCGAGGAAGACGAACACCCGGTCGCACAGCGGGTCCAGCAGGGCCCCGATCTCGCTCTGTGTTCGCGTCAGGCGCGCGATCCAGCCGTCCAGCAGATCCGTGGCCGCGCCGATCGCGACGATCGCCGCGATCCAGCGCGGGTCCTGGAATGCGAGAAACCCGAACCCGAGCGGAATCCGGACGAGCGAAAGGAAATTCGCCGCGGTCAGGAATCCGGGGTCGTGACCCGACCCTGCTTCGTGGGCACCCATTCAGGTGTGGAGGCCCGTTCCGAACATCAGCTGCCCTCCAGGTAATCGGTGACCGCGTCGGCGAACGGGAGCGGCTTCAGGTGGAAGAGGCTGCGAACCGGATTGTCCGCGGTCGGCAGGACGCTTCCGTGCCGCAGAATGTCCAGTTGAGCCACCGAGAACGGGCTCGGCAGTCCGATCGCCTGCGCGATCTGCGCCGCCGGGGCGGCAAGAGCCCCGGGCAGAGGTATGATCGGGCGCGCCCGACCGATCGTCTCGCCCAGGATGCGCACGATGCGGACGAAGCTCAACCGTTCGGGACCTGCCAGGTTCACCGACCGTCCCCCGAGATCCGATCTCTCGACGCCCTGTGTGAGAACGTCCACCATGTCCTCTACTGCCAGCGGCTGCAGCTCGAAGGTACCGTCACCCATCATTGGAAATACCGGAAGAATCCTCAGGATCCTGGCGACGGGCTCCGTGAAGTGATCTCCCGGCCCGTAGACGACCGAAGGCCGCAGGATGACGTGTTCCATCTCGCAGGACATGACGATGTCCTCGGCCTCGAACTTGGACCGGAAGAACTCCCCTCCATCGGGACTCGCGCCCAGCGCGCTGACGAGCACGATGCGGTCGACCTCGGACTTCAGAACTTCCCAAACGAGGTTCCGCGTTCCGGTGCCGTGCAGCCTCCCGAGCCGAACTCCGCCAGCCGTGTCGAAGCTGCCCGCGAGGTGCACCACCCGGTCGCAGTTATCGGCGACACCCGCGAGGGAATCGCGCCTGGTGAGTTCGCCGATCCGCCATTCGACGCCGGGAGCACGCGCACCCGGGCGAGTCGGTGGCCGCCGGACGAGCGCACGGACCCGATGACCGCGGGACAGGAGTCGCGGAAGGAGATGACGGCCGATGAACCCGTCCGCTCCGGTGACGAGAACTCGCAGTGAGTCCCGCAGATCTGCTTGCAGAGGCTCCGGGAGCTCACTCGTGGACAGGTTGCCACGGCCATGCGCGGCTGAATCGTCGCCCGGAGCCGGGATGGGGCCCATCGACATGCACGCTCCTGTAACGTTGTGCGGATCGCCGAAGATTCCCGTCTCGGCGACCCTCGCGCAACGGGCGAAGCATGAACGTCCTTCGATGCAGGAGCCCCGCGAAGCTAGTCGAGCGGGGCTCCGGTCTCAGGTTCCACGCCCGATTCTCCCGATTCCAGACCGTTCTTCGCATCCAGCATCACGAATTCCTGAACGATCACGTCCGCCGTAGGAATGGAGACACCATCGCGGTCGTAAGCTCCGTACTCGAGTCGACCCTCGACATAGAGCCTGTTTCCGCGCCGCACGAACCGCTCGACCGTTTCGGCCGCACCGGACCAGAAGGTGAGACGATGCCAGTCGGTGCGGCGTTGTTCCTCCCCATCGCGCAGAAAGACCCGGTTCGTGGCGAGCGACAGGTGTGCGACGGTTCTCCCGGACGAGGTTCGTCGCACATCCGGGTCCGCGCCGGCGTTGCCGACCAGGATCACTCGATTCACGGAACGACTCATTCGCACCTCCTCGCTCGGGATTCCGGCGCCGCACGAGGTGGCGCAACGCCTTCCCGGAGAGCATGCGAAGAGTGGCGATATCCGGGAACGGCTGACCGTACAGTTCCAACTCCGTCCGGATGGCGGGATCAGAAGATCGAGAAGTTGAAGTACCGGTCGGGATTCGTCTTGATCTCATCCAGCAGGGCCCGCAGCTCGGAAAGTGCCGCGGCCGTGTTCTCGTAAAGTACCGTATCGGCCGACAGCTGGCCGAGGGTGCCTTCGCCGTCCTCGATCCGCCGCAGCACGAGGCTGGCCCGGGCGAGGGCCGTGTCGGCACGCGCAAGTACTTCGTTCGCCCGCCCGCCCGCCTCCGACCACTCTGCCGAGAGCTGAACGAGTTGGCTTGCCGTGAGTTGCGCATCCGCGAGAATCGACTCGAGCCGGTCGCCGGATGTCGCAGAGTCGAGACGCGACACGGTCGCTAGGAGCGCATCCGAGGCTTCGCGAACCGCCCGTCCCGTCGCTGTAACATCTGCGGTCAACGTATCGAAGGCCGCGCGTTGACCGCGCAGCAGGTTCTTCAGCTCCATCGTCACTTCGTTGATGTTGCCGATCGCTTCGGCGAGCTGATCCGCCGTTTCCTGGCTGATCGCCCGGTCCAATCGGTCGGTAATTCCACGGAGGTTCTCCGCGATGCGGGCGGTGTGATCCGTGAGCCGCGAAAACTCGGGAACGGCCGCGCCCGGTATCACTCCCGGGGCGATCACGAGAGAATCGAGAAGGACTTCCGGTCGCTCGGAGGAGCTTACGATCGTCGCCTCCCAGTCGCCGAACAGGGACGATGCCTGCAGCAGAGCGACGGGCTCGTCCGGCAGGTCGATTCCATCCCGGATCCGCATTGTGACATCCACGAGGCCTCCGTCCACGAGCCGGATCGATTCGACCGTGCCGATGGCGACCCCGCGCGTCGATACTGGATTCCCTTCCTTGAGTTGCCCGACTCCATGAAAGCGGGCCGTGATCGTGGAACCCTGCTCCCGCCAGCGACCACCTGCGAGCCAGATCGCTGCCCAGGCGACGACAACGATTCCCAGCAGGACGAAGAGGCCCGTGATGATCTCGTTGCGTCGGGTCACGTTTCCTTCTCCGGCTTCGGCACGAGGCGGACGTCGGGTCCTCGTGCTCTCCGATGGCCGATCACACGGAATCCGGCGGCCACAGTTCCTGACGTCCCTCAACGAAGGCACGCACGAGTGGATCCGCGGAGCCCCGCACCTCGTCGGGCGTCCCCTCGAAGTGAACCCTGCCCGAATGCAGCAGTGCCAGACGGTCTGCCACCCGGAAGGCGCTCTGGATGTCGTGGGTCACGAGTATGCTCGTCGCCCGGAGATCTTCCTTCATCTCCATCATCAGCCCGTCGATCACCGCGGTGGTGACCGGGTCGAGGCCTGTAGTCGGCTCATCGTACAGAAGATAGCTCGGCCGGGCCACGACCGCCCGGGCGATCCCGGCTCGCTTCCGCATCCCGCCCGACAGTTCCGCCGGGTAGCGATCGGCCTCGTCGGGAAGCCCGACCGTGTCGAGCACCTCCAGGACCCGGACCCGGGCCTCATCGCTGGCGATTCCTCCCCGGCGCAGGGGCAGCGCGACGTTCTCTCCGACCGTGAGGGAGTCGAAGAGAGCGGCGAACTGGAACACGTACCCCATCGAGCTGCGCACCTCCATCACGGTCGACTTGTCGGCCCGGGACATCTCCACGTCGCCGACTCGCACCGTTCCCCCGTCGGGACGCATCAATCGCGCGACCTGCTTCAGCAACACACTCTTCCCCGACCCGGATCGTCCGAGCACCGCGACCGTCTCGCCGGTGGGTATCGCCAGATCGATGCCATCCAGCACGACCTGCGACCCGAACGACTTCCGAACGGCTTCGAGTTCGATCATCGGTCAGAGGAGGACCACGGCCCAGAAGGCGTCCAGCACCAGGATCAGCATGGCACCGACCACCACGGCTCGCGTGGCGGCGATTCCGACTCCCTCGGCGCCGCGTCGAGTGTAGAAACCGTATAGGGACCCCACGGTCGTTACGACCGCACCGAAGCTGGCGGCCTTGATCAGGGGGTAGCGGAGATCGAAGGGCTCGTAGAACATGCGAACGCCCCGGACGAATTCCTGCGTCGAAAGGTCGAGAAGGTTGATGGACGTCAACCACCCGGCCCCGATGCCGGCGACGAGAGCGAGAGCCGTCACCACCGGAAAGGCGATGATGCCGGCTACGACGCGCGGCACGACGAGATAGGAGATCGGCTCGTACGCCAGCATCTCCAGGGCGTCGATCTGCTCGGTCACCCGCATCGTCCCGATCTCCGCGGCGATGTTCGCTCCGACCCTGCCGGACAGAACGAGCCCCGTGAGCACGGGCCCGAGCTCGAGCATGATCGATTTCGCGACCAGCACCCCGACGAAGTAGAGCGGAACGACCCCGGTGAAGGTATAGGAACTCTGCAGCGCGAGGACGATCCCCGTGAACACGGCGATGAACAGGGCCACAGGCACGGAATCGACGCCGATGCGACGCACCTGTGCGGCTGCCTGGGGAACCCAGGTCTTCAGATCGAGGATCGAACGCGTGATCGCGCCAGTGAACGCGGCGGCCCGGCCGACGCGGGCGACCCCCTCGATCGTCGCGTGCCCGATCCAGGCAACCGCAGAATCGATGCCCATTTTATGAGACTACAACTCGTCGTTACGACCGGCCAGCAGCAGGGAACGCTCGACGTCATGCGCCGATTCAGATACCATCCGGCATGGACTCGTCGAAATCCGGTCAGCTTCCGGACTGGGCCGAAGTCTGGCCGGGGCTGCTCATACTCGCCGCCCTGGTGGCCGTGTCGCTGATCACCTTCTTCGGCGACGCCGTTCGCCGGGCGACGGCCGAGGGCCCGCGGCTGACCATCCTCGCCCCGGAGGTGGGAGGCCTCGAGCGCGGCTCGCCGGTCTGGGTGGCAGGCAAGCCGTCCGGCCGCGTCCTGAGTCTGCATTTCCTCGAACCGCGTGGCGCTCCCGACGAGCGGGTCGCAATCGATGCCGTCCTGCTGCGCGAAGCGATTCCCTATCTCAGGGCCGACGCGCGTGTGACGGTCGGCGCTTCGGGGCTCATGGCTCCCTCGGTGGTCAAGATCGGAGCCGGTTCGCCCGGGGCGGCCCGAGTCGAAGATGGTGATACGCTCCGGGCGGTCCAGCGGCCCGATCTCGACGACTTCCGTTCGATGGCCGATTCGGTCCGCGATGCGTTCGCTGTAACCGCGGAGGACGTCTCGATGCTGCGTCGAGAGGCCATCGAGGGCAACGGTTCGACGGCCCGGTTTCTGGCGGACCGCGGCCTCATGTCCAGAATGGACTCGGCGGGGGAGATTTCGAGTCAGATCTCTTCGGCATGGAGGGGTGGCGGGGGGCTCCGCAGACTCCTCGACGACGACTCCCTTCGGGCGGTGGTGGAACGCTCCGCGACGGCGATCGAAGATCTGATGGCGTCCGAGGCGGTGCGAGCATCGGCGGACTCGGCTCGGGCCGTGGGGCTGGCGCTCGAAAATCTCAGGTCGCGAGCCGGGGAGATCGTCGCGCGGCTCGACGCTGCGGAAGGAACGCTCGGTCGGGCCGCAGAGGACTCAGCGCTGGCAGTGGCGGCACAGCGCACGCGCGCCGCTCTCGATTCGCTGACCACCGAACTGGGAGCGAACCCGCTGGCCTGGCTTCGGATCCGGCTGTTCTGAGAGCAGGGCCGGACGCACCTTCTCGGGCGATCAGCGTTTCGGGCCCGGAAGCCGGGCCTCGATCGCGAATTTCACGATCTCGCTTCGCCGCCCCCGCCCTCGCTGTCGCGTCACGACGATCACCTCCTCCACGATTCTCTCGGGGTCTTCCACGGCGACCCGGAAGCGTGCCTTCCCATCCACCGAGCTGATCGTCGTTCGAACCACGCGTCCGGGCGCCGCCTCCGCCCTTCGCGCGGGATTACGGAAGAGTGTCTGACTCGAGCGGCGCCGTCCGTCCGGGAGAGGCCTTGAGATCTTGATCCGGCTGAGCCAGTCGGGCTGGAAGCCGATCCGCCACAGACGACCGACCTGGTCCATCCCCTTCGTCTCCCGAGTGTGCCGCGCCATCGACTCCTCCGATCGTCGCCGACATTGGGAACCCTCCGAGTGCTCGAACGTATACCCGGTCGGACCACGATGCGATCTTGACCGCTGGTGGGCCTGGCGGTAAGGTTCCCGGACCGCCTCCGACTCTCACCAGAATACGAAGCGCCGGAGCGACGCAGGCAGCCCAGGTACAACTCACTTCACCCACCGTCCCCGGATCGGCGAACTGGCCACCGTTCGTCTGTTCCCCGGACCGCGCACCGACGGAGCGACCCTCGTGGACATTGCCGAACTGAAATCGAAAAGCATAGCGGAACTGCACGACATGGCCGAGGAACTGGAGATCGCGAACTTCTCCGGTCTGCGGAAGCAGGATCTCATCTTCCGGATCGAGCAGAATCTCCTCGACTCGGAGGTGGTGCTGCGCGGAGAAGGCGTGCTGGAGATCCTGCCGGAAGGCTACGGTTTCCTCCGTAGCCAGGACTGGAACTATCTCTACGGGCCCGACGACATCTACGTGTCGCCCTCTCAGATCAAGCGTTTCGACCTGAGGACCGGGGACACGATTCTCGGCCAGGTACGTCCGCCCAAGGAGGGGGAACGGTATCTCGCTCTGCTCAAGGTTGAGGAGGTAAACGGAGACGACCCGGAGAAGGCGAAGCACCGGATCGCGTTCGACAACCTCCGGCCGAGGTACCCGGAAGAGCGACTGCGCCTCGAACGCGCCGATGGCGACATCTCCATGCGCGTGATGGACCTGATGAGCCCGGTCGGGAAGGGTCAGAGGATGCTGATCGTCTCGCCGCCGAAGGCCGGGAAGACGATTCTGCTGCAGAAGACGGCCAACGCGATTCTCGAGAACGATCCGGACGTCCACCTGATCGTGCTGCTCATCGACGAGCGGCCCGAAGAGGTGACGGACATGGAAGAGAACGTGAATGCGGAGATCATCTCGTCGACCTTCGATGAGCCGGCCGACCGGCACACCCAGGTGGCGGAGATGGTGCTCGAAAAGGCGAAGCGGCTGGTCGAATACAAGCAGGACGTGGTGATTCTCCTGGATTCGATCACCCGGCTCGCCCGTGCTTACAACACCACCGTTCCCCACTCGGGAAAGATTCTCTCCGGGGGCGTGGACGCCAATGCGCTCCACAAACCGAAACGTTTCTTCGGAGCAGCACGCAACATCGAAGAGGGCGGCAGCCTGACGATCATCGCAACCGCTCTCGTCGAGACGGGAAGCCGTATGGACGAGGTGATCTTCGAGGAATTCAAGGGCACGGGGAACAGCGAGGTCGTGCTCGACCGCCAGATCGCCGACAAGCGGATCTATCCCGCGATCGATGTCAATCGCTCGAGCACGCGCCGCGAGGAGCTGCTGCTGGACGAAGTCGAGCTGAACCGTATCTACCTGCTGCGCAATTTCCTGGCGGACATGCCCCCCGCAGAGGCGATTTCTTTCCTGATCGAACGGCTCAAGCGGACCGAGAACAACCAGGAATTCCTCGATTCGATGGCAGCCGGTGGCTGACACGGTCGCTTCGGCTGACCGGCGAACCGCGGAAGCACTGGAAAGGGCCGGTCTCGATGATCCGAGACCGACCCTTCGCGATCTTCTTCGCGACCTGAGAGCCCGGGATCCGGAGGAGTTCGAGGAAGCGACCCGGCGCTACGAGGAGACACTGGTGCCTGCTATCGCGTCCGAGGATCGGGATCCCCTGGCCGCGTGGCTGGCGTACGGGCGGTGGCTGGCGAGCCGGGTCAGTCCCGGGGAAGCGGTCGAGGTCGACGCCACCGGACGTGCGAGACCGGCACGCGAGACGCCGCGCGAGGGACGACTCTACCTCCACCTTCCCTCCGATCCGAAGCGGAAGGCTTTCGTCCTCCTCGCACCCCGCGAGCCCTCCGGCCCGCAGGGGGAAACGGTCGCTTTGCTGACAGGGTGATTCGGCGTAGCCGTTTGGTATCGACCTCCCCGTGCACCCGTCGCGACCCTTGTGCCGCTCTCAGCCCGCCCCGACCTTGCCGAAGGTGACCCGAAACCCGACCCCGAACATCCGACGGAGAATGCAGCCCCGCTCATGAAGACCGCCCATAAGGAACGGATCGTACCCCGCCTGATCGAGGAAGAACTGCGCGACTCCTTCATCGACTATTCGATGAGCGTGATCGTCCAGCGTGCGTTGCCGGATGCCCGGGACGGGCTGAAGCCCGTCCACCGACGCATCCTCTACGCCATGTACGAGATCGGCCTGCTCCCGGACCGGGACTACAAGAAGAGCGCCACCGTCGTCGGCGACGTTCTCGGCAAGTACCACCCGCACGGTGACAGCGCCGTATACGACACGCTCGTCCGGATGGTGCAGGACTTTTCTCTTCGTTATCCGCTGATCGACGGTCAGGGCAACTTCGGGTCGATCGATGGCGACTCGGCGGCCGCATACCGCTATACGGAGGCGAAGCTCGCGCCGATCGCCCTGGAGCTCCTGACCGACATCGAGATGGAGACCGTCGATTTCGTACCGAACTTCGACGGCCGGCTCCAGGAGCCGACCTCGCTTCCGGCCCGGCTGCCGAATCTCCTTCTCAACGGCTCGGACGGCATCGCGGTCGGGATGGCCACGAAGATCCCGCCACACAACCTTCGAGAGCTGATCGCGGCGACCCAGCACCTGATTTCCCATCCGGACTGCGACGTGGATGACCTCGTCGAACTTCTGGAAGGGCCGGACTTTCCGACTGGAGCCTATATCTGGGGCTGGGAAGGAATCGGCGATGCCTATCGGACCGGCCGTGGCCTGATCGAAGTCCGCGCCCGCATGCACCTCGAGGAGGGAAGCTACGGCAAAAGCTCACTCGTGGTCACCGAGCTTCCCTATCAGGTCAGCAAATCACGGGTGATCGAGCAGATCACGAAGATCGTCCGCGCGGGGCGCGCGGATGCGTTCACAGATCTGCGCGACGAGTCGGACCGCGACGGCCTTCGACTGGTGATCGAGCTCAAGCGCGACGCGGACTTGGAGAAGCTGATCCGAACCCTGTTTCTGAAAACGCAGTTGAAAACGACGTTCGGCGTGATCATGCTGGCCCTCGTCGACGGCCGCCCGGAGCAGCTGAATCTCAAGCAGGCGCTCTCCAGCTTCGTGAACCATCGGCTCGAAGTCATCCGTCGGCGGGCCGTGCACGAGCTGGAGAAATCGGAAGATAGAGCGCACGTGCTGGAGGGTCTGCTGACCGCCCTGGACGACATCGATCGGGTGATAGAGCTGATCCGGGCATCCACTTCTCCGAAGGCGGCCGCCGATCGCCTGTGCGCCGAGCTCGGCCTCTCCGAGCGACAGGCGGAGGCGATTCTGGCCATGCGCCTCGCCCGCCTCACCCAGCTCGAGCGACGCAAGCTCAAGGACGAACTGGAGTCGCTCCTGGCCCGCATCGAGGAGCTCCGACACCTGGTCGAAGAGGACCCCGCCCGACGATCGCTGCTCCGCGAAGAGCTCACCGACATCGTGTCCCGCTACGGGGACGACCGGCGCACGGAGATTCTGGACGAGAACGAACCGTATCCACTGCCGTCGGGCGACGCAGGAGAATCGGCGCTCGTCATGCTCAGCCGCCGAGGGTACGTGAAGGCGCAGACGGTTCGTGGATCCGGCGGGGGAGTCGCCGGGGCCGAGGCGATGGAAGAACGGGAGGGCGATTTCGTCTCGCAGGCGTTCGTCGCACGCGGCGACGCGCAGCTCCTGTGCTTCACGGACCTCGGAGCCGTGCACGCAGTTCCGGTTCGCGACCTCGCGCCCGGCACCCGGAGCTCGCGCGGTCGTCCCCTGGCCGAGCACCTGGCGCTCGAGCCGGACGAACGAATCGTCTCCGTCGCTCCCGTGGACGACTTCGACCCCGAGCGACTGGTGCTCGTCGCCACCGAGGGAGGTCAGGTGAAGCGGACATCCCTGGACGAGTACGCCAACATCAGGAGCGGAGGCATCCGCGCCACCGGGCTATCGGAGGGCGATCGAGTGCTCTCCGTTCACCTCACGCGAGGGCAGGGAGACGTGCTTCTGGCCAGCGGTCAGGGGCAGGTGATCCGCTTTGCCGAGGACGATATCCGACCGATGGGACGGGCGGCCCGCGGAGTGAAGGGTATCGATCTCGACAAGCACGATTCGGTGGTCAGCGCACTGATGCCGCGCCGGGATGCGTCGCTGGCCGTTTTGACGGCGAACGGTCATGCCAAACGGGTTCCGTTCACTGAGGTCAAGCGACAGGGACGGGCGGGAAAAGGCGTATCGATCCTCCCTGAAAAGGGGACCGCCGGCGATCTGGTGGCCGTGGTCGAGGCACATCCGGGGGACCGCATCGTGGTGGAACTGGGCGGAGGCGAGGCGATACCCCTCGAAACCGACGAGATCCGGGAACGGCCGCGGCGGGGGGCGAGCGTCCGGATCCCGCAGATCGCGAAGCGTGCCGGCCCGTTGACCGCCGTGCACCCGCTGCGCTCGCGCTCCGCATCGTCGAGTGAGGGGTCGCTCGGGCCGGATCGACGTATCGGAAGCAGACCCCTTGACGCGGGGCACCTTGCCCGAAGTACAGGGTGAAGACGGGTTGGGACAGGTCGAGCTGGAACTCGAAGGGGGCAGCTGAGTGGAGAACGCGCCTTCCGACTGCGGGCCCCAGACTCCGAACTATCTGCCTTCCTCGCTGCTCTCGGCGACCACGAGGGTGGCAGAGGAATCGAGGGTGCGGACTCCGGTGGCCCGGTCGGTGAGACTCACCTTCAGCTCGTAGGCTCCCGAAGGCACCTCGTTCAGCTCCAGTCGAAGCACGATCGGCGTCAGAATTCGTGCCCCGGACGCAGCCATGCCCGAGTACTCCTGTTCAAAGGCCGGTTGCTTGGCCCCGGCGCCGGACTCGTCCTGCAGCCGGACTCGAGCGGAATACTGCCCGCCCGGCGTCAGGTTGTAGGCTTCCAGATAGATCCAGACGATACCTCCGGGGCCACTGCGGTGAGACGGAGATGGCCGAATCGCGAGACCGGGACTCGGCTGCCACGCACCTCCGGAGTCGGGGGCGACGGCGATGTCGGATAGTAGGGGAAGCGCCCCGCCGAAGTCTCGCACCACGAGGGAGTCCGACGCGTAGTTGCCGCGCGCCCGGCCACCTTCGGCCCCGGGGAGTCGGAGTTGGAAGAGGGTGGCGTACCGGCCGGGAGGCACCTCGACGGGAATCCGCAGACCGAGTACCGCGTCCGGACCGGCCGCCCCGTCGGGATCGAGGTCAAACTCCGCCGGCACCGTCACGAGAATCTCCTCGTTCTCGTCCAGCAGGGTGAGCACCGCTTCGAGGCGCGACCCGTCTGCGGCACGGATCGCCTCGGCCACGTCGTCTCCCGGCAACTCGACGTTGACCCAGACTCGAGTGGTCATCGGGCGCGGAGATCTGAACTGCAGCCACTCGCTGTCGAAGGGAAGGTCCAGGTCCACGTCCGGCCGCTCGGGAATTCCGAGGATCGCGATTCGGGCATCCTCGCCGGTCATGTCGCGCTCGACCTGAAGCTGCTCGATCGTCCGGTTCGGCGCGAAACGATTGGCCAACCGGGCATATTCCGGGTCGAGCACGGCACGGGAACTGTAGAGATCCGACAGCAGCCAGGCGGGAATCAGCGGCAGCACCGGCGAGAGGGCGACCATCGGATTCCGGGTCCGGATGATCTGCCCGCTCGCGGGGTCCACCGGGCAGCGGAACACCTGAGCCAGATTCTCGAGCAACCACCAGTCATCGGTCCCTCCGAGAGAGGAGAGGTGGTAAAGCCGGATCCCGTCGGGGTCGTCGTACGCCCAGGTGATATTCGGCTCGTAGCACTCGTCCGCCTGATACGAGGCCGAACGGTCAGGATCGCCCAATCGCAGGTACAGGGTGCCCCGGTCGTCGAAGGCCGGACTGCGGGGCAGTCCATGACGCATGATCGTGGTACCGGTCACTTTTCCGCGCCTGCGATAAAGATCCCGTGCCCTTCGCAGCCGTCGATAGTGCTGCTCGAGGCGCGCGTCGGGTTCCAGGCCGGATGCAATGGCCCGTCGGTTGAGGAACCGGCGGAAGAAGGCGCAATCGTCGCGCTGTCCTGCCGGAAGCGCTCGGAATCGATCCCAGGCCGCGATCTCGTTCGGCGTGGCGAGGGAAACGAGGTCCGTCCAGGCCTCGAGTGCAGACTCTTCGGTCGCGTTTTCGCAGAACTGCCACCACAGAGCAGCAGCATCATCCCTCCCCTCGAGGAAGCCGATGCGCGCGAGTTCGAGACTGCGGAAGGAGTCGGGTATTCCGTCGCCCGCGCGATCGAGCGCATCGGTGGCCCGGTCGACCTCGCCAGCGCGGAGCCAGAGCCGGGACACCGCCAGCCAGTCCCAACCGCTCCGCGGGCCTCCGGTAGCCCGCTCCCACCGCCGGAGCAGGTCCTCGACATCGCCGCGGTCCGGATCCGCGCGCGGCTCGAGCCGACGCTGCATCCGCTCGGCCAGATCACCGGCGCCAAGATCGTACAGTTCGTAGTAGACGGGCGCGGGCATGGACTGCGCGTCGACTGTTCCGGGAGCACCGAGCCCGGCCAGGCCGGTGAGGACGACGATCAGCCGACGCATCTGCACGGATCGTACATATTCAGTCGCGCTGGTTGCGTACCAAGATCTCCGTGTCGAACGGGAGGGTGCGCTCACCGCTGGATTCATCTTTGACGCTTAGCGACATGCGGTACGCGCCAGGCTCAGAATCGGACAGGTCGAGCCTGAGGATTCTCCCCACGCGCGGCCTCGGCTCCATCGGCGCTTCACCGGGGAAGGAAAGATCGAACGGAGTTCCGTCTCCCTCTACCGGCTCAAGCCTCACATTGGTGGTGTAGCTCGCACCCGGTTCGAGTCCGTAAGTCTCGAAGAACATGTAGGCCACGCCGTCCGGTCCTGTCAGGTGGGCGGGACTGGGTCGGATTCCGGCTCCGGAGCCGCCGGGCCCTGAAGGCGTCCAGTTCCCACCGGAATCAGAGGCGATTGCCACATCCGACAGGTCCGGAATCGTCACGGCAAACCGCCTCACCAGGATATCGCCCCTGTGGAAATTTCCGCTGGGGAGCGCTTCACCAGGCTCGCTGTATCCGTCCCGTGCAACGAAAGTGTACCTGTACTCTCCAGGCGGCAGGTCCAGAGCAAGCCGAATCGGAATGTTCTCGTCACTTCCCAGCCGCCTCGGAGCGACGGCTTCGAATCCGGATTGGACCCCACGGAGCTTGCCCGCTTCATTCATCAGAAGCCAGCGTGCCTCCACATGATAGCGAAACCCGCCGCCGGGTTCGGGCGAGGGGGTGAGATTGGCACCCTCTACAACCCCGTTCAGCCACAGACGTGTCGAGTCTCCGGCGGCTGCGAGGAATTGGAGCTCTTCGACAATAAACCGCACATCTTCCTTGACAGCAGGACGTTCCGGGATCGTAGAGATTGCGAACTCGCCATCTTCTCGGGTCCATTCCCGTTCCTCCTGAAGAACCCTCGCAGCCTCGAGCGACTTCGGCCCGGAGGAATTGAGCCTGAACCGGGCGTTGGGATCCGACATGCGCGAGGCCGCCTGAGCATACCTGGGGTCAAGTCCCTGTCGGGACATGTATAGATCGGTAAGCACGAGTGCGGCTGCCGAGCCCATTGGCACGAATCGATTCTCGTTCAGCGGCGTGAGTCGCGCTGCGGCGCCTAAATCGCTCGATCCGGCGGCCGGATTCCCGCAGCGATACACAAAACCGAGATTCTCGATCAACCAGTAGTCGTCTATGCCCCCAGCCGCGCTGAAATGGTAGCTACGCGTTCCTTCGGGATAGTCGTAGGCCCAGGACTCGTTTGGCTGATAGCACTCCGCGCTCACGATGTCCGATTGGATTGACGGGTTCCCAGCGAAAGATGTCACGCGATCGGGATGGCCGAAGCGTATGAAGATCAGCCCGCGGTCGTCAAACATCGCATTCCGCGGTCGTCCCAGATCGTTTGAAAACGTCGGTGCTTTCTTGCTTCCGCGCCTGCTGTATTGGTCCATCGCCAGGCGCACCCGCTCGTAATGCTGATCCATACGGGCGTCTATGGGTAGACCTGAAGCGAGCGATCGTTCGGCCCAGAATCTACGCAGGTGTGAGCAGAGATCGCGCTGCGGAATCGGCAACCGGCGGAACCGGTCCCATTCCACCATTTCGGCTGGAGTCGCCAGCGATTCGATGTCGAGCCAATACTCCAATGCGGAGGCCTCGTCGGCCGTCTGACAACCCTCCCAATAGGCGGTGGCCGCAAGATCCGGATTACCGCGAATGAACTCGATGCGCGCCTCGTCGAGCAAGAGCGCCGCGTCCGGGACTTGATCGGACTCGCGGGCCAGGTCGAGGGCCTCCTCGGCGGCGTCGGCATCGCCCGCTCGAATCCACAGCCGGGCAATGGCCAGCTGGTCCCAGCCCGAGACGGGACCGCCCGTCTCACGCTCCCAACGTTCCAGTAGCGCCCTAACATCTCCGTCGTCGGGGTCGGACCGCAGTTCCAGCTTCTTGGAGATCCGCTTGGCAAGCTTTTCGTGTCCGGCATTTCCGAGATCGAAGTAGGTCTGGGTCGGCATCGTCTGGCTCGAGGCCGGCGCCGGCCAGGCAACGGCCACCGCACCAGCTAATGCGGCCGCTAGCAGCTTGCCGTACTTCCTGGCGGGCCCCACCGGATTCCAACCGGTCGCGCTCTGCGGCATCATCTCCCTCCCGTGACTTCCTCTCCGACCTCCGCAATCGGCTGTGTGTTGCTACTTTCTTCGGGATCGCGCACGCGGAGGCCTGCTTCGCGGACCTCCGTCTTCTTACCAGTGGCCGAGTCGGTGAATCGGACCAGCACCTTGTAGGGGCCAGGCCGCGTGTCCTTCATATCGAGCCTGAGTGCGGAGCGAACGGGTTGCGCGGGCTCCTCCGGACTGGTGCCCCGGTACTGAAGTTGAAACGGCTGCCGTACCCCCGTGAACACCTCGCCCGTACCGGACGATGTCCAGCTGGAGACCAGCCGGACCTCCCCGCGGTAGGTTTCGCCCGGTGTCAAACCGTACACTTCGAAGTACACAAACGGGCGCGTATCGGTCTGGATCATTCGCGCCGCGTTCAGCTTCAAGAGCACACCGGGGGAAGGGCTCCAGGCCCCGCCGGAGTCTGCCGCTATCGCCACCGAGCTGATGAACGGACCCGAGCGGTCGAAAGGAGGAACCACGACTTCGCCTTCCTGGATGTTCAGCGACCGGTCCCCTTCCCAGTTCAAATCCCTGACCTCGATCCGGTAGCTGTACTCGCCCGGACGGACTCGCACTCGCGTCTGGATCGGAAATCCGTCTGTGCTCCTCGGCGGGATCTGCCGATTGAGCACATGCCGCACCCGGGACCGGTCGCGTGCGACCTCTACGCCGTCCCTGTACAGCATCGTCCTCAGCTCGAGGTCGTACTTCCAACCGCCTTCAAAGACGCCGCGGACCCGTCCCGCATGCACGCTGACGGCCGTCCACAAGTCCACCTCCCCCGTGGAGGATGGATAAAAAGCGAGGTGCTGGTAGTCGAACGGAAAGGAACCGGCTCCTCGCGTACCGGCGCTCGCCTCGAGCCGGGAAAAGCCCTCCTGCGTGGATATCGTGGATTCCTGCGCCCGCGCCGGATCGGGAAGTCCGGCATGCACAACTGCGATAAGCGCGGTCCCGGCGATCGCGATGCTCCGGTAGCGCGGCAGGGCCTTGAAGCGTGATCGCAGCGCTTTACAGCCCCCTGACGGACCGGACATGAAGAAGCCTCCACCT
>JARRPS010000023.1:0-23444 GCA_037382625.1 Gemmatimonadota bacterium
GACCAGAGCCGCGACCAGCAGGGCCAGCGTGCCAAGGAAGAAAGGAATCGACAGCCACGGAATCGGAAGCCGATAGGGTTCCACCGCGATCGCCTCGACCGTCGGAATCGGATCCTCGGAGAGCCGATTCTCCCACCCGAGGCTCGGATCCTCCGAGGTCAGCAGCTCGAAGCTGTTCGACTCCGGGTCGATCAGGGTCGCGGGGAGCTCCCGCACGGCATCCGGAAAGCGCGTCCATTCCAGCACCACCCGTTCCGGGACGCCCACCGTCGGATAGGCGACCACGACCCCGACGACCGCCTCCGCCACTGGCTCGGGCACCGGGTTCACGCGCGGCAGAGCGCCCGTCGCACTGACCGTCATGAAGTCGGCTCGGCGCGGGAGCGGAGCGACCGGTTCGCCATCAACCGTGAGCCGCGTGCCATCCAGCACGAACGCGGTCGCAGCCTGCTGGACGAGCGTCTGTTCGTCGGGGGCGAGTGTCCGACCCGGATCGAGGCCGAGCTCGGCCGCGAGAGGACCGAGTCGGATCATGACCTCGTGACGCAGCTCGAACGGCTCGATCGCTAGGAAGCTCTGAAGAGGCGCGTCGGGGGACGCGGGAGAGATTCGCTGCGAACCCGTCGGCCCGGCCGACGCGCCGTCGAAGGGAGCGTCGAGCGCCGTGCTCACGGAGGGGGTCGCGTCCGCACCGGTCGGGTCGCCGCCGAAGGTCAGCCCGAGGGCGATTGCCGTCGCGGCAACGCCGCCGGCCCAGGCGACCGCGCGCCTTCGCCGCTCCGGTGCGCCCGAATCCGCCAGCAGGCGGCCCAGCCAGAGCAGCGCACCGACCCCCACGAGATGCGTCGCGTCGATCCCCAGTGCGGCGATCCACGAGACGGCGAGCCCCGCCGCCTCGCCTCCGAGATCGGCCGTCGCGAGACCCGCGATGGCCAGGCCGTGCGCGACGCCCGCGGCGCTGGCGACCGTAAGCAGGCGCCGACGCTCTTCCGCCGGACGCAGGGCTTCCCGCGCCAGGAGAGCCGCTGCCACCGCGAACAGAATCTCGGCGGGCACGCCCGGAAGCGCGGGGAATGGACCTGCCGCGAGTCCCGCCCCCGCCAGCTGTCCGCCCGTGAAGGCCGTGAGAACGGCCGGAGCCGCGCCGGCTCCGAGCGCGGCCGCGATCGCCACGAACAGCCAGTGCACCGGCGAGCGCAGGGCGTGGGCGACGCCCGCCCGGGCCGCCCCGGCCGCGAGGCCGACCGGGTCCGGCGCAGCCGTGCCTTCCGGAAGCTGCCACGGCGGGTCGCCGGGGCTGATCACGCGCGCGAAGCTGTCTCCCGACAGCAGCTCGACCCGGGCGACGGTGGTGAGCGCCGTGTTGCCGAACGGGTAGTCGATTCCCAGCTCGCGGCCCGTGATCGGCGCCCCGCAGTTCCACGACTGCTCGAACACCCACGCGCCGGGCTGTGAGGTGACCGTCCGCTCACCAACCGGCGCGCACCCCTCCGGGAGCCTGGGCGTGGGGACGGCCCGTGCCGGAAGCACGGTCGGGACCCGCCAGGTCACTCGATAGCGATCCGGCTCCACCTCGACGACCCGCATGTGCGCGGGAGGGCCCACGTCGGCCCGTGAGAAGACTGGAGTGAGGAGCGTAAGGAGCGCCGCGACCGCGGCGCTCCACGAAAGGCGTCGCTCAGATCGAATCGTCGTCCCCCGTCTCGATGTCGACCTTCGTTCCTTCGGCCTCGGTGCGCGCTTTCTCGACCGCGCCCTCCAGCCGCTCCTTCAGCGAGCCGCCCAACGCCCCGAGATGTCCCTTCAGTTCCTCGATCTGCACGCCGAGCTTCTCGCCCAGGTCCTCGAGCGCCTCCGCTGCGGCCTCGGTCTTGCCCGGCTTCATGAAGGGATACCGGTAGTCGAGGGCCGGAACGAACGTCTCCTTCACCGACCGCGGCGAGATCCAGCGGATCAGGTTGAGGTACGAGCCTGCCTTGTCGTTGGTCCCGCTCGCGCGGGCACCGCCGAACGGCTGCTGCCCGACCACCGCGCCCGTCGGCTTGTCATTGATGTAGAAGTTGCCGGCGGCGTGCCGCAGAGCCGCCATCGCCTGGCGCGCGGCACCGCGGTCCCGGGAGATCACGGCCCCCGTGAGGGCGTACGGCGAGGTGCCGTCAACCAGCTCCAGGGTCTCCTCCCACTTCGCGTCCTCGTAGACGTGAACCGTCAGTACCGGGCCGAAAATCTCCTCGCACATCGTCAGGTACTTCGGGTCCTTCGCCAGAATGACGGTGGGCTCGATGAAGTATCCCTTCTCATCGGAGCACTCTCCGCCGAAAAGGATCTCGGCATCGGCACTTCCCTTCGCGTCATCGATGTAGCCCTTGATGTCCGCGTAGGCCGAACCATCGATCACGGCGCAGAAGAAGTTCTCGAAGTCGCGCGGGTCACCCATCTTCACCGTGGCGAGCTCGGCGCCCAGCTTCTCCTTCACCTCCGGCCAGAGCGACGCGGGAACGTAGGCACGGGAAGCGGCGCTGCACTTCTGTCCCTGATACTCGAACGCCCCCCGGATCATCGCCGTCACGAGCGCGTCGACGTCGGCCGATTCGTGCGCGACGATGAAGTCCTTCCCGCCCGTCTCGCCCACGATCCGCGGGTACGAGCGGTAGTTTTCCAGGTTGTCCGCGACCTGCTTCCACAGGCTCTGGAACACGCCCGTGGAGCCCGTGAAGTGAATCCCGGCGAGATGCGGGCTCTTGATCAGGTGCTCCGTGATCTGCGAAGAATTGCCGGGCAGGAAGTTGATCACACCCCCTGGAAGACCCGCCTCCTGCAGCAGCCGCATCAGGAAGTAGGAACTGTACAGGGATGTCCTCGCCGGCTTCCAGATCGCCACGTTCCCCATGAGTGCCGGGGCCGTCGGGAGGTTGGCGCCGATCGAGGTGAAATTGAAGGGCGAGATCGCGTATATGAATCCCTCGAGCGGACGGTAGTCCATGTAATTCCACATGCCCGGCGAACTGATCGGCTGCTGCGAATACAGCTCACGGGCGTAATGGACGTTGAACCGCCAGAAGTCGACGATTTCGCACGCCGCGTCGATCTCGGCCTGGTGCACGGTCTTGGACTGTCCGAGCATCGTGGATGCGTTGAGCGTGGCGCGCCACGGCCCGGCCAGCAGGTCGGCCGCCTTGAGCAGCACCGCGGCGCGGTCCTGCCAGGGCCAGTTCGACCACTCGTGCCACGCTTCGTGCCCCGTGTCGATCGCCGCCTGGATGTGTTCCGGCTTCGCCTTGTGATAGCGGGCCAGCACGTGCCCGTGGTCGTGCGGCATGACCACGTCGGCCGTGTCGCCGGTGAGGATGTCCTCGCCCCCGAGAATGACCGGAATGTCGATGACCTCGGAGGCCATCGCCTCGAGCGTCTCCTTCAGCTCGGCCCGTTCAGGGGATCCGGCGGCGTACGGCAGCACCGGCTCGTTGATCGGATGCGGGGGGCGGAGATCGCCCTCGACGGTGATTCCGTGGGGATCGGGATGCATGATTCTGGACTCCGTGTCTGGCGGGTATCTGACGGCGGAGCACCGGCGTTCAGCGAAAGCGGTTCAGCCGAGTCCGCCTCGCGGGAACCGGCCCGCGCTCCGCGGGGTTTCCCGTAGCGGCGAGCCCCGTAAGTTCACACCCAATGGGGCCGCGCACTGAGTTCGTAATGGTACTGGATGAATGGCCCGGAGGCCACCATGACAGGCATATCGACAGCCGGTGAAACGACGCCGCTTCCATCGACCTTGAATCACGAAAGCGACTGGAACCGCGGAATCTCCTGGGACCTTTACCTGGGGAGTGAGGTTCGCCAGAACGTCGAACTCTGGGAGGGCGTGTGGCGAAGGGCCCGTAGCCCCGAGGATCAGCTGAACCGGCTGCGGGAGATCGGGAGATCCTGGCGACTGCTGGTTCTCTGCGAAGACTGGTGTGGCGATGCGTCGAACACGGTTCCCGTGCTGGCGCGATTCGCCGCCGACGCTCCGTCGCTGGAGCTTCGCATCCTCAAGCGTGACGACAACCTGGAGCTGATGGATCGATACCTGACCGGAGGCAGCCGTTCGATTCCGCTCGCCATCCTGCTGGACGAGGAGGGCGACCCGGTCGGCCGCTGGGGCCCGCGTCCGGCGGAACTGCAGGCGTTCGTGATCCATGAGAAGCGGGTCGGCGTCCGACCCGCCGGAGAGCTTTACAAGGACACCCGGCGTTGGTACGCCAGAGATCGCGGTGTCACGACGATTCGCGAGCTCGTGGACCGGATCGAAGAGGCGGCCGGGTGACCACGGCGGGATTCCGCGCGGCGCGACACGCTTTGAGATCCGGTCCTCTGGTGCTCCTCATCGCCATCCCCGGGACCACCGGCACTGCCGGAGCCCAGGAGACCGTGACCTTCGAGTCGGCAGCGGCGGCCGTCAGCGACGCCGGGGTGCTGCGGGAACGGGTCCGCGATCTCGACGCCCACAAACGGGCGCCCATGACCTATGAAAGGGCGGACAGCCTCTACTCGGAAGCGAAAGTGCAGCTCGAGTCGGATCCGCCGCAGCCGGAGGAGGCATTCCGTCTGGCGGCTGCCGCGGCACGGGGATTCTCGCACGCCGAGAGGCTCGCCCCGCTCGCGGACAGCATCCGGAACCGGAAGGTCAGCGGAGAGGAGGTCCTCCTGCGCCGCGAGGCCTACCTGGTCTCGCTCTCGGAGGCGCTGGCCCTGTCGCCCGACCTGGAATCGGACCTCGAGGTCCTCGGAGATGAGGTCCTCGCCGGAGCCGCCGCGGCCGAGGCGGAACGAGCTCGGTTGCAGCGGGCGCTGGGCGAACGATCGGAACGAGTGTCCGAGCTCGAGGCACGACTGGACAGCGTCGAAATCGAGCTGGCCGATGTCGCGCGCCGGGAGGCGGCCCTCTCGGCCGAACTGGCGAAACGGGAGGACCAGGAGCGCCGGCTGCGCGAGGTCCGGGCCATCTTCGATCCGGACGAAGCCGAAGTGCTGGTCACGGATGACCGGGTCACGGTGCGCCTGGCGGGCCTTTCCTTTCCCTCGGGATCCGCCGAGCTCGGACCGGATGACGCTCCGCTTCTCACGAAGCTGGAGCGGGTCGTTCGTGATTTCCCCGGCTCCCGGATCACGGTCGAGGGACACACGGACAACGTGGGCGACGACGCGACGAATCAGGCGCTGAGTCAGCGCCGGGCGATCGCCGTGCGGGACTACCTTCTGACCGGCGTCGCGATGAGCGCCGACCGGATCACGGCGATCGGTTACGGAAAGACCCGGCCGATCGCGCCGAACGACACCGCCGAAGGACGTCGTCGGAACCGCCGCATCGACGTTACGATCGATATCGCCGGCTGAATTTCTGGCGGCCGGCTTTCGCGGCCCGCCGGGCCTGAAGTTGGAACATGGAAGATGGAACAAGAGGGCAGAGTTTTCCGTATCGGATACGTACGCGAAACACCGGGACCTCCGCACGATCGGCCACGTGCCGTCCTCCCGAGTCACAACCTCATTTTCTTCGTCACCCAGGAAGGAGTCCGAGATGGGCTATCCGTTCGAGCTTCCAGAGCTTGGCTATGACTACGACGCGCTCGAGCCTCACATCGACGCGAAGACCATGGAGATTCACTACTCGAAGCACCACGCCGGATACACCAACAAGCTGAATGCCGCGCTCGAAGGTCGTGAGACGCTGCAGAAGCTTTCCGCCGAACAGCTGCTGTGGCACTTCGATTCCCTGCCCTCGGACATCCAGACCGCCGTGCGGAACAATGGCGGCGGCTACGTGAACCACAAGCTGTTCTGGCGCGTCATCGCCCCGGGCGGCTCCGATGCACCCGAGGGAATGCTCGCCGATCAGCTCAAGGACGCGTTCGGCTCGGTGGATGCCTTCAAGGAGAAGCTGACCTCCGCCGCCGGCTCTCAGTTCGGATCGGGCTGGGGCTGGCTCGCGGTGAACTCCTTCGGTGAGCTCGAGGTCTTTTCCACGGCGAATCAGGACAGCCCGTTGATGAACGGCTATCTGCCGGTGCTGGGTGTGGACGTGTGGGAGCACGCCTACTACCTGAAGTACCAGAATCGCCGCCCCGATTACCTTCAGGCGTTCTGGAGCGTGGTGAACTGGGACATCGTGGCGGACAACCTCGCGCGCGCGATCGGCGGCCCGGCCCCGATTTTCCAAGCCCTGGAGGACTTCGGCAAGGAGATCCGCAAGTGGGCGGAGAAGCTCTGATCAGGACGTCGACCCGGACCGGCGGCACTCGTCGCCGGTCCGGCCCCGCACCCGGAGGCCCGCCGCTGCGGGCCTTTCGTGTATCGGCCTGGCGTACCGCCCTGGGGGCCTCCGCGATCCTCGCGGGAGCCGGAGGCGCGGTGGCGCAGGACAGCCCCTCCCCCCGGCTCGAATTGCAGGAGAGCGGAGTGGAGGTGCTCCTTCAGGCCGTGAGCCCCGTCAGCGAGAGCATCGTCTGGGTCAGCGGCCATGGCGGAACGTGGCTCCGCACCCTGGACGGAGGCTCGACGTGGGAGAGTGGCGTGGTGCCGGAGGCCGACACGCTGCAGTTCCGCGACGTGCACGCGATCTCGGCCGAGACGGCCTGGCTGCTCGCGGCCGGCCCCGGTGAAATGTCGCGCATCTATCGGACCGATGACGGCGGCCGGAGCTGGCAACTCCAGTGGACGAACGACGAGGCGGCCGGATTCTACGACTGCCTGTCGATGTTCGACGATCGACGGGGCCTCGTCTACGGCGATGCGATCGACGGCGAACTTCGGATCCTCCGGACGACCGACGGGGGCGAGACCTGGTCCCGGGTGGCCGGTGCACGGCTCCCGGCCGCCCTGGAAGGCGAGGGCGGATTCGCGGCCAGCGGCACCTGCCTCGCGATCGGGGCCGAGAACGTGGCGTGGATCGGCACCGGCAACGCCGAGCAGGCGCGTGTCCTCCGCTCCGCCGATCGAGGCTGGTCCTGGATGGCGTCCGACGCGCCGATCGTGTCCGGGGAGGCGGCTGGAATCACATCGATCGCCTTCCGCGACGAGCGGTACGGACTGGTCGTCGGGGGGCACCTCGGGCAGCCCGGTGAGCACACCGCGAACGTAGCGCTGACGGCGGACGGGGGCGTCACCTGGACGGCGGGCGGCAAGCTCCGTATGGCAGGGGCCGCCTATGGTGCGGCCTGGGTACCGGGGCTGAAGCCGCCGGTCGCCGTAGCCGTCGGCCCCGGCGGCGCCGACCTGACCTCCGACGGAGGCATCAGCTGGACGGGCATCGACGATCGGAACTGGTGGGGACTCGGATTCGCCTCGTCGGACGCCGGCTGGCTGGTCGGCCCGGAGGGCAGGATCGCCCGGGTCTCCTTCCGCTGATCGGTCATGAAGGGCCGGCCGTCGGGGTGCCCTGAACGGCCCCGACGAGCCGGCCGCGCGAAACTCCCGAACCTCCTATCTCGTACGGTGAGCCAACGATTCGGGCGTCGATGATGTCCAATCGGGGTGAGAGGGGTGAAACCCGCACCTTCACGGACCCGGACGAGGTTGGGAGGAGAGGACGATGATCGGGCGCATGGAGATCCGGGAAGTACTCGGGATGCTGGGAACGCTGGCGGCTCTATCGGTCGCGGGCAGTGCGGTGCAGTGGGTCGATATCGATACCGTGAAGGTGCGGGACACGCCCTCGGCGGGGTGTGTGGCCCCGGCGGTGGCGCCGCCGATCCTGCCGGCGGAAGGCGAGTTGCGAGTGACGCCGCCGAATCTCACGCAGCGATCACAACTCGACGAGGTGCGACTCACGCGACCGGAGGTCGTCGCCCCCCCTCTGAGGTGCCCTCCACTCGCTGATGCCGGAGTGCGGGGGCACGTTCGAGACTGCCGCGAGATCCTGGTCTGAGCTCTAGCCGTCCGGTACGGCCCCGCCTCCCGTGGGAGGCCGATCGCTTCTGACGTTCACCAGTGGCCCGTAGGCATCGGGTCGCCGATCCGCCAGGTAGTCGTACTCGTAGCTTCCTTCCCTTCGAACCACACGATCCGCGTCCGCCCTCGCGGGATTCAGCTCGACCATGAACGAAGAAGGTTCGGCTCCGAGCTCGGCCAGCACCCGTCCCTCGGGATCCGCGGCCACACTGCCTCCAGGGAAGGTCACGCCCCGCTCCGTCCCGACCCGGTTCACGGCGAGGTACCAGAGGTGATTCTCGCGGGCTCGAACCCGCACCAGTTCCGTCTTCAGCTCGATATCGGGCCAGTTGGTCGGCAGGATGACGACCTGCGCGCCGAGCAGCTTGAGAATGCGGGCGCTCTCGGGAAAGGAGCCGTCGTAGCAGATGTTGAGCCCGATCCGGCCGATCGGGGTTTCGTGGACCCGGAATCCCTCTTCGCCCGGGCTCGTGAAGCGGTCCACTCCCAGGCAGAGCGTGTGAACCTTCCGGTAGGACGCTCTCCGACCGTCCGGCGACTGGAGGAACGCCGTGTTGAAGATCCGCTCGTCGCCCGAGCGCTCGATCGCTCCGTAGACGCACCAGACACCCAGCGCACGGCAGGCCTCGTCGATCAGGGCCATCTCGGAAGAGTCCGGATCGACGGCGCCCATCAGAGCTTCCTCGGTGTCATCGAAGAGGTAGCCGGTCAGGGCCGCTTCGGGAAACACGACCAGGCTGGCTCCGTTCCCGGCCGCTCTCGAGATCGACTCGCAGATCCGATCGGCGTTTCCGGCGGGGTCACCGAGAACGGGATCCGTCTGAACCCCGCAGACCCTCAGGAGGGCGGCGGAGATCAGTCGTCCGTGAACACCGTGATCACCGCGGCGGCGACGCCGATCACGATGGTCCCCACGGCGAGCCACAATCCCAGCTTGCGCCCGAATTCGGCGCCGGTATCGGGCGCCGGCTCGGGATAGAACTCCCGGACGGTCGCTCCGATCTCGCGGCGCGCCGTGCGCGTGACATCACGCACCACCTCGTCGATGATCGTCACTCGCTACCTCCTCGTGCAGATCCGGCCGTCATGACGGAATCGAAACGACGAAGTCCTCTCCGCCGTCGACCCGGATCGTGTTGCCGGTCATCCAGTAGGTCCTCTCGTCGGCCAGCGCGACCATGCACCGCGCCACGTCCTCGGGGGTCGTCAGGCGATGATACGGGTTCAGCCTCTCGGCCTCCTCGATCATCTGCTCGGCGCCGGGAATCTTCCGCAGGGCGGGCGTGTCGGTCACCCCGGCGCGGATCGCGTTCGCCGTGATCCCGCGGGGCGCCAGCTCCAGCGCCAGCTGCCGGCAATGGGACTCGAGAGATGCCTTGGCGGCCGAGACGGCGCCGTAGGATGGCATCGCCCGATCACCGCCGGAGCTCGTCATGGCGAAGATCCTCCCGCCCTTGCCCATCAGGTCACGAGCTACGAGGCCCTGCGTCCAGTAGACGAGACTGTGCGCCATGACGGTGAGCGTCATGTCCATCTGCTCCGGTCCCATCTCATCGGCCGGGCCGGTGGCGACGAAGGGCCTCAGTGTGCCGAACGCGAGCGAGTGCATGAGCACCCGCACCGAGTTCTCGGGCGCCTCGGCGGCGATCTCGTCCAGCACCTGTGCGCGCTTGTCCGGGCTGGCCGCGTTGATGTTGAAAAATCGGCAGGATCGGCCGGCGGCCCGGATCTCCTCCGCGATCTCCTCGACGTGCTTGAGTCCGGCGCGACGATCGAGATGAACGCCGTAATTCGAGAGCCGCGGCTTCACCGAATCCGCTCGACGCGCCGAGAATGAGCGCGGACCGGGTCTGATTTTCGCTCAAGGAGCCTCCCCCCCGCTGGATCGCGTCGGACACCCCTGTGGAGTGTGCGCTGCGCCCGGGCCCGATGCCCGGCAACGCCCCCGATTGTACGACGAATTCCGGGACCTGTCACGGCTCCGGGTTGCCGTGCTGGCCCGAAACGGACCGGATCACAGCGCGCCGGCGGCGAGCACGGTATAGAGGATCGCGGCGAGGCCGGCCGCTCCCAGTGCCATGGGCAGCTGGGTGAGCACGTGGTCCATCAGATCGCACCCCGTGGCGAGCGACGAGAGAATCGTCGTGTCGGAGATCGGAGAACACTGGTCCCCGAACACGCTTCCCCCGGTCACCGCGGCGAAGCAGAGAGTGAGGTAGGCCGGATCCGGCTGGATGCTCCACGCCAGAGGCATCGCGACCGGGAAGAGCACGGCATACGTCCCCCACGAAGTACCGGTGGAAAAGGCGACGAACATCGTCACGCCGAGCAGCGCCGCCGGGAGCGCGAGCGGAGGGATCCATCCTCCCATCGTCTCCACCACGTAGCCGGCCGTCCCCACCGCGTCCGCGACCGATTTCAGCGTCACGGCCAGCGCCAGCACGATCGCGCCGATCGTCACGCCCTTGCAGCCGGCCACGAAGCCGTCGATCACGTCGCGCCAGTTCATGCCCCGAAGCAGGGCGGTAAGCATGCCCGCCAGGACCGCGAGAACGAACGCCTCGGCGATCGGCAGCGACGGCGAGCTCCGGTTCCCCATCACGAAGAAGGTCCACAGGAAGGGAAGCACCGCCACCCCGAGCAGGGTTCCGATCGGGACGAAGAAATCCCACAGAGACGGGTCGTAGTCCTCCGGAAGCCGCATCCGCGTCAGTTCCGCCGACGCGAGCGGGTTCGCGCCGTCACGGTCCAGCTCTCCGGTCTCGCGCGCCCGCCGGATCGCCGCCTGCATTCGGCGGCCGGGTAGCCACGGAAGCCGGTCCCAGGCGAACAGCAGCGTGAACAGCACCGCGAAGATCGCATAGAAGTTGAAGGGGATCGCGCGGAAGAAGAGGGCGATGCCGGCCTGCTCGTCCGGGATCAGGGGAATCGTCCCGGCCACCAGCCCGCCCACGTAGATCGGCCACACGTTGAACGGGATCACGGTCGCCGCCGGTGATGCGGTGGAGTCCACCATGTAGGCCAGTTCCTCGTGTGCCACCCGGTGGCGATCGGAGATCGGGCGCACGGTCGCCCCGGTGAGGACCGTGCTGATCGTGCCCCCCTGGTGGAAGACCAGTCCCATCATCCAGGCGAAGAACTTCGCCGACCTCGGGCCATGGACGATCCGGGCGGCGGCCCACTCGGCGAATTCGAGAGCTCCTCCGGTGCGGGTCCACAGTCCGATCAGGCCCCCGAGCGACCAGAGGTAGACGAGGAGGATGAGGGCGTACGAGGAGCTCCCGATCGAGGGAATCAGGAATTCCTGAACGATGTTCGGCTTCCCGCTGATCACGCCGCCCAGGACGATTCCGACGAACAGGGCCGCGATCACCTCGCGAAGCACGAAAGCCAGCACGAGGGCCACGACGGGCGGTACGATCGACCAGATCCCGTAGTGCTCGCCGTTCGTCGGAAACCGCCCGGTGAAGGCAACGGCGAGTCCGATCAGCACCGCCGCGATCGCGACTCGTTTCCAGATCCAGCGCGTGCCATCGTCCCCTCGCTTCGCCATCGCCTCTCCTCGTGCTCGTTCCTGTCGCGGTCCGCGAACCTTACGCGTCGCGGGATCGCGCCTGCAATCGGTTGGCCGTCGGTCCTTGATGGGCCGGCGCCGGAAAGGTCTATTCACGGTGGCGCGCGGAACGGGCGAGAACTCGGTTCGCCCGCAACGCTCGTCCAACCGCAACGCCCGGGAGATCGACATGCCTCGGATGCTCGCCGCCGTGACCTCCGCCACGTTCGCTCTGATCGTCGCGATCGGAGTCGTGCCCGTTCGTGCCGAAGCCCAGGAGACGGTCCGGGAGCCGACGCCTCCCGCTACGACCGGCTGGATGGAGCACTCTCCCTTCCGCCCGCTCGACCTTCCGTCGCCGAATCGCCTTCGAACCGGATCCGGAACTCCGGGACCGGACTACTGGCAGCAGAAGGTCGACTATCGGATGACGGCCTCGGTCGACACCGCGGGCCCGGTGCTCTCCGGCACGAGCACGATCACCTACCACAACCGATCGCCGGAGGTGCTGTCCTACCTGTGGCTGAAGCTGGACGCCAATCTCTGCGATCCCGAGGGAACGGCCGCGAAGCTCAACCAGCCACCGCTGATGTTCGGGGACGCGGTGTTCGACTTCTCCTGCACGGGAGGAGGCGGCATGAGTCTGTCCCGGATCGAGAGCCGGGGGAGACCGCTGGACACGATCGATCGAGGCACGCTGATGCGGGTCGAGCTGCCCGAGCCGTTGGGGCCGGGCGAAAGCGTCGAGATCGAAACGGCCTGGAGCTGGCCCCTGCCCGAGTACGGGTACGGACGGATGGGCAGGGACGGAACGCTCTACCAGGTGGCGCAGTGGTATCCGCGCGTCGCGGTGTTCGACGACCTCGACGGCTGGAATGTCGATCCGTTCCTCGGGGCCGGCGAATTTTACCAGGAGTACGGGGACTTCGCGGTCGAGCTGACCGTGCCCGCCGGATACGTGGTCACCGCGACCGGAACCCTCACCAACGAACGAGAGGTCCTCACGGCCGAGCAGAGGGAGAGACTGCAACGGGCCGACGGCTCGGAGGAAGCCGTCGCGGTGATCACGCGGGAGGAATCTCTCGCCGGGCGCGAGCGACCGGTCGGAGGGACGAAGACCTGGAAGTTCTCGGCCGACAACGTGCGCGATTTCGCCTTCGCCATGGCGCCCGACTTCCGCTGGGACGCGAGCACCTGGAAGGGGATCCGGATCCAGACCTTCTACCGGCCCGAGGCGGTCTCCTGGGAAGAGGCCAACCGGATGTCGTGGGTGTCGATCAAGAACTTCTCCGAGCGGCTCGCCATGTACCCCTGGCCGCACGCCACGACGGTCGAGGGACCGAACGAGGGGATGGAGTACCCGATGCTGACCTTCGTGCCCGGGTACGCGGATCGCGAGGATCTCTACTGGGTGCTGACCCACGAGTTCGGGCACGAGTGGTACCCGATGCTGGTCGGCTCGAACGAGCGTCTGCACCCCTGGATGGACGAGGGGTTCAACACCTTCATCGACATCGGCTCGGTGGAGGAGTACTTCGCGGGAGAGCCTTACGCCGACTGGATCTCGAAGCAGCCGCTGGAGGAATGGGCCACGCACGCCGGGGAGGGTCGGGAGCAGCCGATGGCCCTGCCCCCGACTCAGCAGCACGACCTCTATTGGGCCGCCTACTTCAAGCCTGCGCTGATGATGCACCTGTTGCGCACCGAAGTGCTCGGGCCCGAGGTGTTCGATCGGGCGCTGGCCGAGTACACGGCGACATGGAGCTTCAAGCACCCCGCTCCGGCCGACTTCTTCCGCGCCATGGAAGACGCCGCCGGCGCGCGCCTCGACTGGTTCTGGCGGGGCTGGATCGAAACGGCGGCGAGGCTCGACCACTCGATCGAAGCCGTCTGGCCCGGAGATGCCGGAAATCCACCTTGGATTCACATCCGGAGCCGGGGCGAGATGGTCATGCCGGTGGAGCTGGAGCTGGGGTTCGCCGACGGGACCACGGAGACGGTCCGGCTTCCGGTCGAGATGTGGAATCTCGGTCCGGACTTCGTGTATCGGCTTCCAGCCGGTACGCGGCTCGAGACCGCGAAGCTCGATCCGCGACAGGTGTATCCCGACGATGATCGAACGAACGACGCCTGGCCCTCGGGGCCGTAGCGGCTCAGTCCGACCCGACCATCCTCATTCCGTCGGGCGTCGGCCCTCCGGGTCCTCCGGAGTCGAGCGCAGCTCCTCGAGAGCGCGCGTGAGGGCCCCGGGCTCGAGTGTTTCGTCCACCCGATTCCGCACGTAGCGGCGGAGCCACAGCCGTCGGGCCCGCTGCAACTGCGCTCGGGCGTCGTCAGCTATTCCACGTAGTTCATCAGTTTCCATCCGCCGTTCCTCTCGAACAGCACGTCCACGAGGGTGATCTCCGACTCGCGGCCGTCCGTGCCGCGCCGCACGCGGATCTTCGCACCCCGGTGCAACGTGATGGGACCGTACTCCTCGGTGCCTTTTTCGTACGTGACCTCCAGCAACTCGAAATCCTGGCCACCGTACCGCTCGAACGCGCGCGTGATCGCCTTGTCCGTGTTCTTCTCGTTGAGCAAGCGCACGTAGTCGAAGGAGAAGTAGTTCTTCTCCGGCAGGGAGTCCCACACGAGGTTCCGATGCTCATCCCGGGTGAGAAGCAGGGCCTCCATCGCGGCCCGGTCCTCTGACCCGAGCGCGTCCAGCGCGGCCTGGATCGCGGCCCTGTCGCTCGGATAGGGATTCTCGAGTCCCGATCGCGTCTCGAGGCTCTCGCCGCACGCCATCTGCAGCAGGGCAAGGCCCAGAGAGACGAATGCGGCGGACCCCAGTCGGATCCGCCGCACCCGGCGACCGGGGGAGGTCAGCGGCCGAGCCGCCGACCTCCGCTCCGTTCGTTCCGTCACCGACTACTGGCCGTCCGCGTTCGGACGCGAGTCGGAGCCGTCCACCGCCCAGACCGTCCAGCCCACGTACCAGGGATCGGCATCCCCGGGCGCGACGGCGCCAGCATAGGTCGTGGCTTCGAGCGTCCGACCGTCGGTCGGCATGATGAGCCCGGCGCCACCCTCGCCGTTGAGGGTCGAGACGTCGAACGGCGTGTAGCCGCCCGGCATCGCGGCCGGGGTGAAGTCCGGCGGAGCCATCATCGTTCCGATGTCGAACGCCGACGCCGGAATCTGCGGATCCGCGATCAGGTTATCGAATGCGGCGGTGTTGAAGAACTGCTCGTTGTTGTACGCGCCACCGCAGGCATCCGCGAAGTTGACGTCCGAGTCATCGTCCCGGTTGACATTCGCCCACAGAATGGAGTTGGAGAAGGCGAGGATGTCGCCGGGCGTCGTGCTGCCGCCCACCGCGTTGTTGGCGCGGGACTGGCTGACTGCGTCTTCGACGCAGAAGCCGGAGTCGTTGAAGTTCGTGATGATCGTGTTGTAGATCCGCCAGCCGGAGCCCTCGCGCTGCAGCAGCCCGATGTCGCTTTCGGTGCCGTTTGCGATCTCGCCCTGCGAGGCGCCGACGATCGTGGCATTGGCGATCACGGCGGTGCTGATCGGAGTCAGCGTGCCGTCGTCCCCGTTGTTGCTCAGCTCGAGCCCGTTGTCGGCGTCATCCGCCCGCTGCTGGGCGATCGCGTACTGGATGAAGCCGCGGTAGCCGTCCGTGCCGTCGAAGCTGTCGTCGCGGATCCCCGTGGTGACCATGTAGGTCTGCGAGGTGCTGCCGCCGAACGGCTCGGTGCCATCGTCCTGATTATAGTGAACCTGGACGAAATCGACCGTCGTGCCAGCGCCCGTGCCCTGCAGCGCGATGCCGTTCAGCTGGTCGGTGGCCGTGACGTCGTCGCCGGCGAACTCGACCCGCACGCCTCGGAGGATGCCGCTGCTGTCGTTGTCATCGAGACCGCCGTACAGGCCGGAGTCGCCCTCACCGGAAGCCTCGTCGCCCGAGTTGATCGGGGCACGCCCGTTCAGCACGATGCCGCCCCAGTCGCCGCGCGCCCGCTGACCGCGGGGAGCGTCGCTGGTGAACACGATCACGTCCTCCTCGGCCGGCTTCACGCCGTTGGCGCCGGTGGCGTCGGCGATCAGCTGCGAGCCACGCGACACGATCAGGAAGCTGGAGCGTACGGCGTTGTTGCTCGGCTGCCGGAGCGCCGTCACCGTGGTGCCCGCCTCGATCGTCAGCGTGACCGGATTGCAGGTTCCGAGAGGGTTCGCCGGATCGGGTCCGCAGTCTGAACCGACCGTGACCGGACCGTCGAGGATCCAGACGACATCCGAGGACCAGGTCTGGTTCGCTGAGAGCACGCCGGAGACAACCTGCGAATTGGCCAGCGTGATCGTGACCGGATTCGCGGATTTTTCCGTCAGGTCGGGCGCGGGACCGATGGTTGTGACGACGATCGAGTACTCCACACCGGTCGTGAGGCCCGTGAAGGTCGTCAAGCTCGTGGTGTTGTCGTTGAATGTGTTCTCGTCGATCTGTGCCCCGCCCTCGGACAGTGTGACGCGCTGCGATGCGCCGCCGACGCCGGGCGTCCAGCTGACGTCGATCGCGGTCAGGCCGTTGGCGATCGCCTGCACGTTGGTCGGCGCGAGCACGAGGTCGCCGCCCCCACCGATCTGGAAGAACTCAGGCGCGCTCGCCGTGCTTCCCGAGTTGTTCGTCGCGGTCACCGTCACACTGTACGAAACCCCCGGAACGAGGTTTTCGAAGGTCGCGAGGGTCGTCGTGTTGTTCTGGAACGGCTGGGTGATGTCATTCTGGACTCCGGCGATGTCCCGGACGGTCACGGACTGCGAGGTAGCATTGTTTCCGGGCGTCCAGGTAACAGCCGCCGTGGTACCGCTCACTGCCACGTCGACGATGATCGGCGCGGTCGGTAGTGGCACGGGGTCGTCATCGTCGCAGGCCGCCACCGCAAAGGCGCCCAGCGCCACCAGCGGCAGGAACTTTTTCAATCCTCTCCAAGTCATCTCTTCGTTTCCTCTTCGTGAGGGGGGTGTTCGGCCCGGAGCGCTGTCGCCGTCCCCGGGCCTTCCATTACGCCGTCAGCCCGGGGCGCTCAGCCACCGTAGGACAGCGACAGGGAAATCGTCTGACCGACTTCGTAGTAGCGCTGCGTGCGCGTGATTCCGTTCTGGCTCTGGGTCCACTCGTACGGCTCGTTGAGCAGGTTCTCGGCCTTGAGCTTGAGGCTCGTGCGCGAGCCCAGACGCTGGCGGAGCGTGAGATCGAGAGCGTTGCGCGGCTCGAGCTCGATGTCGGGCACACCGGATCCTCCGGCCGCCTCGATCCGCTTCCCGAAGATCCCGTAGAACACGCCGATCTCGGTGGAGCCTCCGGTGGAGCTCCACATCAGGTTCGCATTGACCGTGTAAGGCGACTGCCCCTGAAGAGGACGGGTCAGATTCGTCGGATTGAACCCGCTGCCCGGGATCACCTCGACTTCGGATTCGATGATGCTGAACCCGCCGCCGAGGGTGAAATGGCTCATGAACTCGCTGAAATCGAGCCGCTTCCTCACCGAGCCCTCGACCCCTAACAGGTACCCGCTCTCGGCGTTCTGATAGGAGTAGAGCGACGAGGCGGCCGCGAAGAAGACCTGCTCGATCGGACGGTCCAGGTACTTGTAGAACCCGCCGAACGAGAGCACCTCGCCGGTGCGCGGGAACCACTCCCATTTCAGGTCAGCGCTGTAGATATCGGCGATCTCCAGCTCCGGGTTTCCTCGCAGCTGGCGAAGGCTCGAGGCCTCGGTGAACTGGAAGGGCGCGAGCTCCCGGAACTCGGGTCGGTCCACGGTACGGCTGCCCGCCAACCTGAGGTTCATTGCGTCGTTCAGGGCATACGTCAGCCCGATCGAAGGCAGGACGTCGGTCTGGCTCAGATCGGACAGCGTGACGACGCTGTCCGAGGTCGTCCCCGGAGTCGTGAGCTCGAGGTCATAGGGCTCCACCCGGGCACCGAACACGGCCCGCAGGCGGCTTCCGATCGGAAGATCCACCATGCCGTAGCCGGCGTAGGTGGACTCGTCGGCATTGTACTGGTCCCCCGACTCGACGAGGTCGGTCAGCTGAAGCTGCATGTCGTTGGTGGGAGCCGTCCCGACGATCGTGCCGTTGGCGATCACCGAATCGAGGCTGGGGATCCCTGACGTGAAGTTCCAGCGGTACCGCCGTGCGGCGAAGTCGCGGCTACGGCTGCGGAACGCGCCTCCCACCTTGATGCTGGCCGGACTCGACCAGCCACCGAAGTTCCAGGTCCAGTCGACACCGCCGTTGAAGTCGTCGTCGGTGAGGTCGGTATAGAAGTACCGACCGCTCTCACCGGTATCGGAGTTCAGCGTGAAGGGACTCGTGCTGCCGAAGCTCCGCGTGTACACCGTCTCCCGGAGCGCGGGCTCGTTTCGGGAGGCCTGAGCTCCGGAGAACCGCCAGTCGAGGCGAGAGTTGAGCGATTCGAGATCGTGTTTCCCGGACAGCTGGCCCCAGAGCATGCTCCGCTCCTGGAACCTCAGCCGCTCGCTGAATACCTCGCCTCCGAGATCCTCCTGGTTCCCGCCGATGTAGTCCCGCGCCTCGTCGTCGGTGTTGCGGTTGTACATCGCCTGCAGGTTGAACTGGTTGGACGGCGTGGCGAGGAAGCTGAAGTTCGCGAGACCGCCCCACGCGACTTCGCGCATGCCGCGGTTGAACTCGTAGTCCACGTTGGGGCGGGCATTCTCCTGGAACTCCGGGTTGAACGCCTCGGCCCGCCACTTCCGCTCGAACTCGACGTCGCGGCGGATGAACTTCTGTCCGTAGTTCCCGGCGACGAAGAATCCGAAGTCTTTGCCGAAGAGCGAGGTGCGGTCACCGACCGACCCGCCGACATCGATGTTGGCGGGGGTGGCCTGTGAGGTCGGCGCGAACTGCGGCAGCTTGCCGGCGAACTGCTGCCCGGCCGCGAGCAGGGAATCCGGATTGGCCCGGGGCAGACGACTGCCGCCGATGCCGTAGCCGGCATCCGTCATCGCGTCCGGGATCGCCCGCGTGCCGTCGTCGGAGCCCAGCCAGTCCGCCCCGCCACCGTCGTAACGCAGGAATCCGTCCTGGAACTGGCTCTCGGAATTCGCCGAAGTCCCGAGCGACATCTTCCAGGTGAACTCGGAGGGAAACTCCTTGTTCTGGATGTCCACCGACCCGCCACTGAACTCGCCTGGGCGGTCGGGTGTGTAGGTCTTCTGCGTGGTGAGACTCTCGATGAACTCCGCGGGAAAGAGGTCCAGCGGAACCACTTCCTTCTCCGGCTCCGGACTCGGAATCGGAGATCCGCCGAGCGAGGTCTGGCTGTATCGTTCCCCGAGACCCCGGATGTATACGTATCGCCCCTCGGCCACGGTCACGGCACTCACCCGGGAGGCCACTTCCGCGGCATCGGAGTCGGGGGACCTTGCGATCTCCTGCTCGCCGACGGCCTCGGTGACCGCGGCCGCGTTCTTCTGCTTGTCCAGCAGGGAGGCCGTCGAGCCCGTTTCCATCGTGGCCGTGACCGTGATCGCCTCGATCTCGATCGCGGTCTGCGCGAGACTGATGTCGAGGGGTGTCGTCTGCCCGGAGAGTACGCGAACCTCGGTCACCGACTTGGGTCCATACCCCAGTACGGTGGCCCGCACCTCGTATACTCCAGCCGGGATCTTGTCGAGGAAGTAGCGGCCCTCGAGGTCGGTCAGGACCATCTGGCCCGTCTCGACGATCGCCACCTGGGCCGTGCTGATCGCTTGTCCGGACGATGCGTCGATCACCTTGCCGACGACCCGACCGTTCGATTCCTGTGCCTGTGCCTGCGTCACCTGCCCCACGCCGAGAATCAGGAAGGAGGTAATCCCGGCGAGCGCGACGCGCGCCCTGAACCTCATCTGCTGCTTGCCTCACTGTGAAGTGGAGTTTTCGGTCGGGGCCCGGTCGTCGTCACCGACGACGTTTCGTTCCTCCCGGGCCGCGCCGGAACGACCCTATCTTGACCGGGGGGTGTGACCGACTGGTACGACCCCGGTAACGCGCGTGTACGGCGTTCGTAACGGGACCGTAAATCCGCACGACTGCTCGAACCCGCTTTTTTTAAAAAATCGGATCTTCACGCCTGGCGTACCGTCTCCGGGGCGATATGCGTTGATGCGAAGTTGATCGGGTGATTCGGGAATTCCGCGTTGACCCGGACAACGATCTTCACAAGCAATCCACAACGGGTCGCGAGTTTTCCACATCAGCCTAACATATTTTTATATATTAACTTGCGCGCACCATACCTCCACCCGGGCGCGCTCTGGCCGGTTGCTACGAGCCGGGGCACGTACTACCCTGAGTGCGTCGGCAGCGAACGTAACGACCCGGTCACAGCAGGTCGCTTTGCTGAGCGCCGACGAGAGTATCCCTGAACAGAAAATGTCAGACTCTTTCCCGGAAAGGTCCTTCCGAGATGGCCGACACACGCGCAGTAGAACTGGTACTCGAGCTCCCTTCGGATGTGGCGGAATCGGTCGAGGAAGTGACGCTTCGGGATCCGGACTACCTGCGGCGACTGATCAAGGTCGGGCTGGCGCGGCGGGCGGTCTTCCAGGAGCTCCAGCGCTCGCTCGGTCCATCCACCTCCACCGACCCACGCCCCTCCGAGCGTACGGCTTGACGCTGTAGCGGCCCTCCGCTACATCCGCAGTCGGAGCCCTCGGCCCTCCACGGGCCGGCGCAACACGAGCCGATCCGACAGACGAGACCCCGCTTGGGAAACGAGCCGGAGGACAGAAGCGACGTCGAAAGACACGCCCCCGGAGCACCTCCGGCGGATGAACTGCGCGCCAAATACCTGGAGTATTGTTCTGCGCGGCTGTCGGAAGTCTTCCTCTCGCTTTCCGACGAACAGACCTACGGGATACTGGAGGAAGCTGCCCGCGAGGCGGGCGAGGACGTGGCGTCTCTCGGCTTCCAGTCGAAGATGCGCCTCGTCACGAGACGACTCCGGGACAGTGTTCCGTTGCCCACTTTCGAGGTATGGGCCGATGAGTACCGGCGGCACCCGGAGCGCTTCGAGCCGATGCTGTTCGGACTCTGGAAGGACGCCATGAGAGCTGCAGCGGACGATTCGGAAGCGGAGGAAGGATGAACGACGGCGACTCCCGGTCGGACCGCGATCCGCCGCAGCTGCACATCTTCGACGCGGCCGCGAGGGAGGTGGAGCTCGGATCTCTCGTCGACGGCGAGGACAGCTGGCAACTGTGGGTGATCGTCGAGCGCACTTCGGCCGACCTCTGCCGGGGTCGGATCTCGTTTCGCACCGAGGACGAGAGACACGACACCGACGCGATCCTCGTGGAGGAAAGCGAGCGGGACATCCTCGATCGAGCCGCGGACCTTCCCGCATCGATGCTTCGGCAGCTTCTCGTCTCGATCCGCGAGGGAAGGTCATGAGCCACGCCCGACTCCTGGTCGTGGACGACGAACCCGACATCCTCAGCATTCTCGTCTACCAGCTCAGTAAAGAGGGCTTCCGGGTCAGCACGGCGGTGAACGGGCAGTCGGCGATCGCGACCGCAGCGGAAGACCGTCCCGACCTGGTGATTCTCGACCTGATGCTGCCGGGCATCGACGGCTACGAGGTGCTGAAGCGACTGCGGCAGAACGAAGCGACGGCTTCGATCCCCGTGATCCTGCTGACCGCTCGCCGGGAAGAGGAAGAGCGACTCCGTGGATTCGAATTCGGAGCCGACGACTACGTAACCAAGCCGTTCAGCCCCCAGGAACTGGTGTTCCGCGTCCGCGCTCTTCTGCGCAGGACCTACGCCGAGCCGGTGACCCAGTCTCGACGCCTGAAGGTCGGTTCCGTCGAACTGGAACGCGACGCTCACCGGGCGTTCTCCGACGGAGTGGAGATCGACCTCACCCCCCTCGAGTACCGTCTGCTCGAGGTATTCCTGGAGCGGCGCGGGCGGGTGCAGACCCGCCGTCAGCTCCTTCAGGCGGCCTGGCAGACGAACGCCCAGATCGAGACACGGACGGTGGACATGCACGTCGCCCGACTGCGCTCGAAGCTCGGAAGGGCCGGAGACCTGCTGGAGACGGTTCGGGGCGTGGGGTACAGGTTTCGCGCGCCATACTCGGAGAGCTGATGTCCACGCGACGCACCTTCTTCCTGCTTCTTCTCGCTCTGGCCATTCCATTCGGGCTGTTCATTCTTTGGACGGCGATCGAGTTGAAACCGCAGTTGATGGAACGCGAGATCCGCCAGCTTTCGCGTACCGCGTACCTGGTCGGAGAGGATCTCGCGCAGCAGCCTTTCACAGACTCGATCGCGGATCTGTTGGGAGAGGTCGCGGGTGTTCGCGTGACCCTGATCGACCGAAACGGGAGAGTGCTGGGGGACAGTGAAGTCGACGCTGCACGACTCCCCGCTATCGAGAACCACGCCGACCGACCCGAAGTGGCTGCAGCCCTCGAGGGCCGTGAGGGTTCGGATCTGCGAGCCAGCGGCACGATCGCTCTCCGACTCCTTTACGTAGCCGTCCCGCATTCCCGCGGCGTCGTCCGACTGGCCCAGCCGGAGAGCGAGATCACGGCCTTTCTCGGCCGGACGCGTCAGGTCGCGGCCGCTACCGCGCTCCTCGCATTCCTGCTCGCGTTGCTTCTCGCCGGCACCGTGCACCGCCTGCGGACCCGTCCGATGGAGAACCTGCGCGAAGCCCTCAATCGGATCGGGGAGGGGGATCTCTCGGCGCGAACCGGCGAAAAGGGAGGTAGCGCCGCGGGCGCCCTGGGACATTCGATCGACGAGATGGCCTTTCGGCTGGGCGATCGCGTCGAGAAGCTGGAGTCTGAGCGCGCCGAGCTGTCCACGGTCTTCGATCGACTGGACGACGGGCTGGCGGTGATCGACCGGGAAGGCCTGATCCGGAGGGTCAACCGGGCGTTCGAGACCTGGGTCGGACGCGACGGGCTTGCGGGGCAGCGACTCGCCTCGCTCTTCCGGGACCCGGAGAATCGGACCTCGGTAGACCGTGCATTGGAAGGCACCGCGGCCAGTCACGAGACGAATCTGGGAAGCCGTACGGTTCTGCTCTCTGCGCTTCCTTTGAAGTCCGGCGCGCTGGTGGTCATCCGCGACCTCACGCGCACGCGTCAGCTGGAAGGAGTCAGGCGGGACTTCGTAGCAAATGTCTCGCACGAATTGAAGACTCCGCTGACCAGCATGCGCGGATTCGCGGAGGCGCTCGCGGAACCGGGTGTCGATGCCCGGACCACCCGAGAGTTCGCGACCCGAATTCTGGCCAATACCGACCGGATGCAGCACCTCGTAGACGACTTGCTCGACCTGGCTCGTATCGAATCCGGGGCCTGGCGCCCCGAGATCGAGGATGTTCGCGTACGACCCCTCATCGACGAAGCATGGACATCGTTGAAGTCGGCGGCGGAGCCACGTGGCATACGGCTCTTGCTGGACTTGCCGGAGAATCTGAAGGTACCGGCGGACCGGGATGCCCTGTTCCAGATCATCTCGAACCTGCTCGACAACGCCACCAGGTATGCGCCCGATGCCTCGGCAATTCGACTCACCGTCAGACCGGACGAGACCCGAGTCCGCTTCGAAATCGCCGACGAGGGGCCTGGCATCCCTACGGCCCAGCTCGAGCGGGTGTTCGAGAGATTTTACCGGGTGGACGCTGCTCGATCGCGGGAAGCCGGGGGGACGGGGCTCGGCCTCTCGATCGTCAAGCATCTCGTAGCCGCTCACGGAGGGGAAGTCGGTATCGACAGCGCTCTCGGTGAAGGCACGAGAGCATGGTTCGTGATTCCAGGATCCGACCCGAACTCCTGACGTCCGCGACGAGCGGCTGCGCCGTACTGCCGTCGTCGACTCCGTTGCAGAGCCGTTACACTCCGTGGGTGGAAGCTACACACACTCCTCGCATTCTCCTCCTGTTGA
>JARRPS010000024.1:0-17453 GCA_037382625.1 Gemmatimonadota bacterium
TTCAGGACCTGCCGGGTCGTCCATTTCCCGGGAGCGTAGCGGTAGTCCGCGATCGCAGGATCCAGCCCCGCGACGAAGCTCGCGATCTCCGCTCTCTGGTCCCGCAGCGTGACCAGAACGTCCTGCGCCGGGACCCGGTCGATGTAGCGACCATAGTAAGAATCGAATTCCGCCGCGGCGGGCCGTCCGCGTGCGTCTGCGTCCATGTCACCTCCCGGATGCCGGTTGACCGCGATGCCGGGCACGGAGGAACCCCGGTCGAGGGAAAGAAGTGCCGCCACGGCGCGCGCAGCGCAACTTCCGGCACGCGCGGGAGCGAGTCCGAATCCGCCTCAGGCCGTGAAAGCGCGCTTGACCCGCTCCCAGAAGCCCGGCTCCTCGGAATCCGGCTCGGGCGCCGGGCTCTCCACGGCCCGCAGCCTCTCGAAGAGCTCCTTCTCATCCTTCGAGAGCTCCGTCGGGGTCCAGACCAGCACGCGTACGATCTGGTCGCCGCGCCCCTTCTCCCGGAGACGGGGCATTCCCTTCCCTCGCAGTCGCAGCGCCTGTCCGCTCTGGATGCCCGCAGGGACCTCGAGGCGAGCCGTGCCATCGATGATGGTCGGAACCTCCACCTGATCCCCGAGCGCCGCCTGACTCATCGTGATCGCCAGGTTGGTCACCAGATCGTCGCCATGACGTTCGAAGGCCGGATCGGCCTCGACGTCCACGAGAACGAGGATATCCCCGCGGGGGCCTCCGGAGGCCCCCGCGTTGCCCTTCCCGCTCAACTTCAAGTAGTCGTCCGTCGAGACGCCGGCCGGGATCTCGAGCTCGATCATCCGCTCGACTTTCCGCCGACCCTCACCCCGGCATCGTCCGCACGGAGAGGAGATCGTCTCTCCGGCCCCGTTGCATGCCGGACAGGGGCGGACGCTCACGAACTGACCCAGCATCGAGCGCTGAACCTGACGGACCTGGCCGGCCCCACCGCAGGTCGGACAGCGCTCCGGCCGGGTCCCCGGTTCGGCTCCCGTTCCCTCGCAGGCGTCGCATGTATCCAGCACCTTGACCTTGACACTTCGCTGAGCGCCTCGTGCGGCTTCCTCGAGAGAGACCGAAAGCCGCATGCGAAGATCACTGCCTCGCCGCGGGCCGCGCGACGGCCGTCCACGCCCGCCGAACAGGTCGCCGAGCCCCGACATGCCGCCGAACTCGCGCATGAAGACCTCGAAGGCATCCGCAAAATCGAATCCTCCAAACCCGGTCGCGCCTCCCGCCCCTCGCTTCACCCCCGCCTCGCCGTACCGATCGTAGAGGGCTCGCTTCTCCGGGTCCCTGAGGATCTCGTAGGCCTCGGTGACCTCCCGAAAACGCTCCTCCGCGTCCGGGGAGCTGTTGCGATCCGGGTGCGAGTCCATCGCGAGGCGCCGATATGCCTTCTTGATCTCGTCGATATCCGCGTCCCGGGGTACCCCGAGGCGCTCGTAGTAGTCCGTCATTCGCTCTCTTCGTTGCTGGGCCGCATCCGGGACCGATCCTCCGGGCCGGGCACAACGGTCATGGATTCGTCTTCAAGTCCGGCCACGCCGAAGCGGTCATTCCTCGAGAAGGCTGGAAACCAGCGAGGAGGTCGTGTCCACGACCGCGACGATCTTCTCGTACGGCATGCGCGTCGGCCCGATGACACCCACCACGCCCGCGAGCTGTCCGACGGCATACGAGGCGGTGACGATCGTGAGTCCCGACAGCTCCGGGGCTCCGTGCTCGGTGCCGATCGTGATCTGGGGCCCGTCCGCACTTCCTCGCTGGTGCAGTACGGAGGCCAGCAGTTCACGCTTTTCCGCGAGCTCCATCAGAGCCCGAAGCCGGTCGCCGCTGTTGAACCTGAGAGCCCATTCGAAGATCTCGGGGCCCGACTGTACGAAGATGTTCACGAAGTCATTCGCCGAGGAGTCGGGCAGCTGAATGTCGCGCAGCCGCTCCGTCAGGGTGCCGTGAATCTCACGCAGGGACCCGCCGGCCAGTCGCTCGTTCAGGACGGCTGCGATCGCGCTCAGCGTCTCCGCAGGTAATGCGGTGGGCAGGTCCACGTATACGGTGCGCACCACCCCGGACTCGAGCGTGAGCACCAGCAGCGCCTTTTCCGAATGGACGGGCACCAGATCGAGCCTCCGGAGAATCGCCTCGGCGAGCAGAGGGCCGACAGAGAGACCCAGCTCTCCGGTGATGAGTCCGAGCACGGTGGCCGCCCGCTGCACGAGCGACTGGAGTTCGTTGGGCGGCGAACTGCCGACCAGCTCCTTTTCGAGTCGGGCCCGCTGTCCCGGCGTCAGATTCCGGGGGCCCATCAGCTCGTCCACGTAGTAACGGTAGGCCAGGTCCGTCGGCATCCGACCGGCCGAGGTGTGCGGGTGAGTCAGGAACCCCTTCGACTCGAGGTCTGCCATCGTGTTGCGCACCGTGGCAGGGGAGACTCCGAGCTCGAACTGTCGGACGATCCGACGGGAGCCGGCGGGCTCGGCCGAGTCGATGTATGCATCCACGACCGCCTGGAGCACCTGTTTCTCGCGCTCGCTCAGCGCCTCGCGCTCGCTCGACGTCTTTCCGGTCGTGTTCTTCGGACCGCTCACCGTGTGTCGTCCTCCGTCATTCGCGCCGCCAGCGTGGCGACCAGCTCGTCCAGCAGCAGCCAGCCGTCAGCCGTGAACCGGACTCGCGTTTCCTCTCGCGTGGCCCAGCCCTCGGAAATCCATCTGTCGATGATCTCCGACGGCAAGCCGAATGTGTCCAGGTCGATTCCGCGCCGCGTGCGCAGGCCCAGCCACAGCGTCTCGAGACGCCGCTGCCCCGCCGACGGAATTTCACGACCTTCCCGAACGGATTCGCCTGCGACTACCGCCGCCCGATACGCCTTCCAGTCCCGGACGTTCCAGATCCGCTGGCCCCGGATGTAGCTATGGGCCGACGGACCGACGCCAAGGTACTCCGACCCGATCCAGTAGTGCCAGTTGTGGCGGCATTCATGCCCGGGAAGGGCGAAATTCGACACCTCATACTGGATGAAGTCATTCGACTCAAGTTCATTTACTGCAAGCCTGTATTCTCTTGCGTAGATGGTCGCATTGGGGAGGGACACACGGCCCCGGGCCACCCCTCGGCCGAGCGGTGTTCCGGGCTCGGCCGTGAGGCCGTAGATGCTCAGATGAGACACGCCCATTCCGACGGCCTGCTGCAGGTCCGACCGCCAGCGCCGAGGCACCCCCTCCGGAAGGCCGAAGATCAGATCCAGGCTCAGCTCATCGAAACCCGCGTCCCGGGCCCGCTCGACCGCTTCCCGCGCCTGTCGACCGTCGTGCAGGCGACCCAGCCATGCGAGCGCGCGGTCGTTGAATGACTGCACGCCGAGGCTGAGTCGATTCACACCGATCTCGCGCCAGTACCGGGCCGTCTCGGCCGTCAGCGAGTTCGGGTTGGCCTCTGCGGTCCACTCGATCGTCCCCTCGTCCCACGCCAGGTGACGCCGCAGGCATTCTCGAAGCCGCTCCATTCCTCGCCCGCCGAGCAGCGATGGCGTTCCTCCACCCACGAAGATCGTATCGAGACGCCGCGACTGGATCCCGTCGATTTCCCGTCGCCATTCGAGGAGATCGGCCTCTATGGACACCAACCACTCGTCGATCGGCGGGTCCTCGGCCCGGGTGACCGCGAAATCGCAGTAATGGCACCTGCGGGCACAGAAGGGCACGTGCACGTAGAGAGCCAGCGGCGGCCGTTCGCCCCCTGCAGCCGACGGCCTCCCGAACGCCACCGCCCGGGAGCGGTGCCTCTCTTCCGGCGACGGCATCGGGTCAGCCGTCAGACACGTAGCGACCACCCGGCATCGCTCGCACCCGGCCTTCGAGGCTGAGACGGCCGAGCAGTGCGAGCGTCTGCGGAATCCCGAGGCTCGCACGGCTCGCGAGCAGATCGACATGCAGGGGATCGGCTCCCAGCAACGAGAGCAGAGCGCCCTCGGGGCTCCCGGCATCCCAGCCCGAGCCCGGAAGCGCAGCACGAAGGGAGCCCGTGTAAGCTCCCGCCTCCTCGCCGAGCATCGAGAGAACATCTGCGGCACTGGTGGCCACGCCGGCTCCGTCACGGAGAAGCTCGTGGACACCCCGGCTCGCCGGGAGGTCGACGGGGCCGGGCACAGCGAGCACCTCGACACCGATCTCCTGCGCCCGTGCCACTGTGAGCCCGGCGAGGATCCGGTTGCGCCGCGGAAACAAGCCTCGAGCAGGCCGTACGGATGGCCTGTGCTCGCTCAGCAGCAGGCCACGCCGGGCCAGTTCCCGATAGAGCGTCCGGTGTGCGGCCGGGTAGACGTGATCGAAGCCGCAACCCGGGACACCCACCGTTTCCCCGCCCGCTTCCAGAGCGCCCCGGTGTGCCGCCGCATCGATCCCTCGCGCGATCCCGCTCGCGACCCGCCAACCGGCGTCCGTCAATTCTCCTGCCAGCCGATGGGCGGTACGACGGCCGTACTCGGTCGCTGCGCGCGTGCCCACGATCGTGATCGTCCTGGGCTGCTCCGGCTCGAGGGGACCCATTGCGAAGAGGACGAGGGGAGGCCGCGCGAGCCGTCGCAGACCGGCCGGGTATCGGGGCGAGGTGAACGGAACGACCCCGCAGCCCGCCGGGAGTGCGAGGTCACGTGCGCGCCCCTCCTTCCCGGCGGCACGCTTCAGGGCGTTTCGCAGAGTCGGCGGGATCTCTTCGGGAAGGCTGCCCCGTCTGGCGGCGTCCAGGACTGCCGTCGCCGTTCCGTGAGCGCCGATCAGGGCAAGGAAGGCACGGGGGCCGAGGCCCGGCACGGCATCGAGCACGATGGCCGCGCGGCTCTCCGCATCGAGACGCGAAGGTCCGGGCGGGTTCTCGCCCGATGATGGAAGTCCGGACGCCGGAGCAGCGGTCAGGGTCGCCACTCCTCCAGCTCCGGGAAGGCGTCCGGGCCATTGCTCCCCTTCGCGTCGTGGCTCCCGGAGTCGAGCCGTCGCATCCGGTCGACTTCCTTCCACAGACCTTCCGCCAGTTCCGGGATTCCGGACCGTGATACCGAAGAGGCGACATAGACGCCCCAGGCATCCGGCGCCTCGATGGATGGCACGGGATCGCCGGCGGGAAGCAGGTCCGACTTCGAGAGCATCACGGCGTGCGGAATCACCTCGAGGGCCGCGTCGTGTTCGGCCAGCTCCCGTCGCAGAAGATCATAGGTCGCCTGGGGATCCGGTGAATCCAACGGGACAAGCAGGAGCAGGGTCCTCGTCCGCTCGATGTGCCGAAGAAAACGGGTCCCCAGCCCCTTCCCTTCCGCGGCGCCCTCGATGATTCCGGGAATGTCGGCGATGACGAAGGACCGGCCTTCCGAGAGGCCGACTACGCCCAGATTCGGTTGCAGGGTCGTGAACGGATAGTCGGCTATCTTCGGCCGGGCGGCCGACACGGAGGACAGGAGTGTGGACTTCCCGGCGTTCGGCTCCCCGACCAGCCCGACGTCCGCGATGAGCTTCAGTTCCAGCTCGATCCTCCGCTCCTCGCCCCACTCACCCGGCTGCCATTCTCTCGGGGCTTGGTGCGTCGAGGTCGCGTAGGAGGCGTTGCCGCGACCGCCCCTCCCACCACGCGCGACCGTGAGCTCCTGACCGGGCTCGAGCAGTTCGCCGATCCGGGCGCCGCTGTCCGCATCCCGTACCACGGTGCCGAGCGGAACCGGCAGGCGAAGATCGTCGCCGCTCTTCCCCGTGCGGTTGCTGCCTTCGCCGTGTCCGGCACGACCCGCCGCATAGTTCTCGCGATAGCTGTAGTCGAGAAGTGTGTCGAGCGACGGATCCGCGACGAGGATCACATCTCCGCCCTTCCCGCCGTTTCCGCCGGAAGGCCCCCCCTTGGGGACACCCGATTCCCGACGGAACGCGACGGCGCCGGCGCCTCCGGCTCCACCCTTTACGCGGATCCTGGCCAGGTCAACGAACACCGGGCACCCCGCTTCCGTGAGCGTCCACGACTCGCCGCCAGAGCGCCCGGGCCGCAGCGGCGAACCCGGTTCCGGCGTAGCGGAGGCCTGCCTCGAGAGCCGCCTCGATCTCCTGCGGCCCGGCTCCGGCGTGCAGTGCGCCCCGCAGATGGGAGTGGAGCTGCGGTTCCCAGCCGGTCGCCGCCAGCGTCGCCACGATGCAGAGCTCGCGCGTACGCAGATCGAGGCCCGGTCGTCCCAGCACTTTTCCGTATCCCTCCGTGACCATCCAGCGGTCCATTGCAGGGTGAATTCGCGCCACGTTCGCTCGCAGCTTTTCGTACGCCCGGCCATAGACTCGCTCGCAGACCCGCTCACCACGTCCGGTCCATGCATCGACCCGCTCGGGAGTCGCGAGCTCATCTCGTTCGGAGGCCGCGGCGTGCGCGAACGACCGCCAGCGAGTGAGTGCGGTCAGCGCCGCCGGGTACCCCAGAAACAGATGACTCTGCAGCAGCGCTTCCTCCACTTGCTCGAGTTCGCACTCGGCCGCGGCGCGGGAGAGCGCTGCATCGAGGGCCCGAACGTTCCGGGCGGCGAGAGCCGCCGAGACCTCGACGAGTATCGCCACTCCGGGCTCGTCGAACACCGGGGGCTCTCCCGTCACGGTCCGGGCCCCTGGCGGCCCGTATCTCCCGCCGACTCCGGCGAGCGACCCCGGATGGCATCGCTGGCGATGACATGCGCCCGGATCCGCCCCACCTCCGCACCCAGAGTGTTCCGAATCGGAAGATCCTGCAGCACACCCAGCGCACTCCGCTCCCTTTCCGTGATCATGTCGGCCTCCTCGAGGACAGCGACCACTGCGGGTCCCACGGCCCGAAGACCACCATCCTCGACCTTGACCGCCATGCCCCAGTCGTCGTCTACCGATGCGAGGCAGAGGACTCCCTCCGCCCCCTCCTTCGCCAGCAGTCGACCGCCCGTGGCTTCCATCAGTACGAGCGGGGCCCGACCCGGCGACGAGGTGAGATCGGGTCGTCCCGTCATCGCTCTGACAACCGCAGCCGCCGCCGGCCTCCCTTCCCGGGCGCCCCTCACGAGCCGCGCGTAGGCTCTCGCCATCTCCCGAAGCGGAAGTCGGGGCGTCGGAACGCCGCAGCCGTCGAGGGCCCATTCGTGATCGTCCGGGTCAATGTCCATCCACGGCTCCAGCGCGTCCCGGATTCTCTTCTGCACCGGGTGTTCGAGCCGCCAGTACCCATCGGCGTCCCAGCCATGGTGGAGAGCCAGAGCCAGCATCCCGGCGTGTTTTCCGGAACAATTGTTGTGGATCCGGCCCGGCTCGATACCGGCGCAGCGGAGGCGGAATGCCGCATCCGGGTCGAAGGGCGCGTGGGCGCCACAGTGCAAAGCCCCGGCGTCGACCTTCAGGGCCTCGAGCATCCGTGCCACGACCTCCACGTGGGCGGCGGTGCCCCCGTGTGACGCCGAGGCGAGCGCGATCTCCTCGTCACCGAAACCGAACGCGTCGACGACGCCGTCTTCGATCAGCGGCAGGGTCTGGAAGGGCTTCATGGCGGACCGCCAGAAGGTGAGGAGAATGGGGTCTCCCACGCACGACTCCGCGCCCTCCGTCCCGCTGCACACCACACCCACGGCCCGGTGCACCGATTCGACCGACCGGCCACGAGTCACCTCCACCGACAGCGCGATCGCGTTCAGCCCGAACCTCCCTCCGCATCGGCGAACCGCGGCGCTGCTTCCGCCGCGGACCTCGCCCGGATCGACAGCCATACCCCGGCCAGGATCGCCGCCCCGCCGAGGAGCGTGTTCCAGCCGGGAATCTCGGCCCGTCCGAGGACCAGCACCGCCAGCAGCGTCGCACCGAGCGGCTCGAACAGGAGAACCACGCTCACAACATAGGCACGAACGTGGCGCAGGGCCCAATTGAACCCGGTATGGCCGAGCAGGGTCGGTCCGATCGCCAGTCCCGCGAGGGCCCACCAGGTCCCGGCAGGCCAGCCCGTGATCCGCATCTCTCCCAGGCCGGCCCATGTCAAGCAGGCGAATGCGGCGATGGCGTAGACCGGAACCACGTAGGGAAGCAGATCGAGCGTCCCGCGCAACTTGCGCCCGATCACGAAGTAGAGAGCGCCGAGTCCGGCCGCGAGCAGCGCGAGCAGATCTCCGAGCAGCGGATCGGTCCCCGCACGGAAGTCGCCCCAGCCGATCATCAGGGCGCCCGCCACGGCGAGGCAGAGCCCCCACCACTCGCGGCGGGTCGGGCTTTCACCGAGCAGAAGGGCCGAGAGCAGTCCAACGAAGAGTGGGTGTGAGCTGACGAGCACCGTGGAGCTGGCTACGCTCGTGAAGTCGAGCGACCGGAACCATGCGAGAAAGTGCGCCGCCAGGCAGAGTCCGGAGACAAGCAGCAGGAGCCACTCTCCGCGGCCGAGCGAGAGCCAGGCTCGCCACCTCCCACCCAGCAGCAGCATCGGCGTCAGTGCGAGTACCGAGAACGCCAGACGCCAGAAAGCGGTGACGGGAGCGGGCGATTCCGCGAGTCGCACTAGAACGGCCCCCGACGAAGTGCCGAGGGCCGCGATCGCGAGCACGGGCGCTGCCCGCAGGAAGTCGGATCGAGTCGCCGGCGCGTTCATCGTCCGGCGATTCGTCCGAACCGGTTCAGCAGCAGGGCTGCGGATCGGTCAGGGGATACCTTGCCGCGGTCCACTCAATCATGTGGCCGTCGAGGTCCGCGACCCTGCGGAATCCGGCCTCCCGAAGCGCGGCTTCCGCGATCTTCGCACGACGACCACTCCGGCAGTACACGATCAGTTCCGCGTCACGGTACTCCGAGATCTCCGAGAATCGGTCGGGAAGCTCGTCGTACGGGATGTTGATCGCACCGGGGATGTGACCGGCCGCGAACTCCTCCGGACTTCTGACGTCGAGCAGCACCGGTGCCGTTCCCTCTTCGAGCCGTGCGACGAGTCCCGCGGGGTCGAGTACCGCCGTCCCCGATGGCGAGCCGGCGACCTCCACGGGCTCCGGCATTTCGGCTGTCGCCGCCCCGCCGGGGGTCGCGGAACTGTCCGGACCGTCGTTGCAGGCCAGGGTGAACAGCAGGGGTGAAAGCAGAAGGAACGATCTCGAATAGCGCGTCATGACGGCACATCTCCCGGTTCAGTGGAATCGACGGGTAAATCTCCCCCGCCGTCCGCACAGCGTCAACTGTCCGCCGCCGAGTCACTTCCGCTGCCCATCCGGGCAGCACATTGCCGGAATACCCCGTCTCGGGACCCGACCTTCCGGAAGAGCGCTCGGGACGACCGAGGCTTCAGAGCGGTCTCGGGAAGAGGGCGAAGTTGACGAAACACCGCATCCCGACAGCCCAAACGCGCTCTCCACGCCTTGCGGACCGCAGAGCGATGGCTCATAATGGCGCCATTCGAAGGTTGAAGCCGCTCCATCACCATCTCAAAGGAGACGAACGTGACGAAGCAGGATTTCGCGGAGAAGCTCGCCGGGCACACCGACATCTCCAAGGCCAAGGCCATGGAAGTCATCGACGCCATCTTCTCCACCAAGCCGCGCGAGGGGATCATTGCGATCGAGCTGGATGCTGGTCGTGACTTTACGATCACTGGATTCGGAACCTTCAAGACCCGCCAGACGAAAGAGCGTAAGGGTCGGAATCCTCAGACCGGGCAGGAGATCACCATCGCCGCACGCAAGAGCGTCTCCTTCCGCGCCGGCAAGGGCCTGAAGGAGCGCGTCCGGGTCTGACGACCCCGCGCAATTCGGTCTCCGATCGCGAGATCGGGTGATGGATGAAAAGCGGGCCCCGTGCGGGGCCCGCTTTTTTTGCCTGCGCCATACGGAATCGCGCCGGGACCGGAGCGGCCCGGCAGACAGCGACTCGACTAATCGGAGGGTGCTGCCGCCACGCCCGGAACCACAGCCTCTCCCGCTGCCGGCGGAGTCGCCACGGCAGAGAAGAGGTCCGCCGTCGTCGCGGCTTCCCGCAGCAACTCCACGGCGCGAGCAACCTGAGGATCGCCGGCCTGCGATCGCCGGAGCCGTTCTGCCTCTCCAAAGGCGGAATTGGCCAGCTGAGCGGCCAGGGTGCGGTCCACCAGCGGCTGAACATCCCGGTACAGGGCCGGATCGATCTCGATGCCTTCCGACTGCAACAGACGGTAGAACTCGTCGCGCATTTCGGGACTCACGCGAAAGCCACGAAGGAGACCGGGGTGTTCCGAGTTCCAGGCGGCAGCGAAGCGTACCGCCAGCTGATTGAGCGAGAACGAGCCTCGCCCGAGCGCCTCTCCGAACTCACGTTCGCGCTCCGTCAGGGAATCGGCGACCGTGACGTCCGGCGTGATTCCGCCACCGCCATGTACGACCCGACCTTGAGAGGTGTAATAGGTATTCGAAATCGAGTCGACGTCCACTCCCTCCGCCCCCTCTTCGATGACCCTGACATCGACTTCGGGACGTCCTTCCAGGTCGTGCGGCCGGCTGATCGACCGACCACTCGGCGTGTACCAGCCGGCCGTCGTCAGCTTCAGGTGGTTTCCTTCGGGCAGCTTGTAGAGGGTCTGCACCGATCCCTTTCCGAATGTCGGCGTGCCGAGGATGAGAGCACGGTCATGGTCCTGCAGAGCGCCCGCGACGATCTCGGAAGCGCTGGCGCTGTAGCCGTTGACCAGGGCCACGATCGGAAGGTCCGGATACTGATCGCCCGTGATCGCACGGAAACTGTAATTCTGGTCTTCGATCCGTGAGCGCGTCTCGACGATCTCGGATCCCTCTTCGAGGAACAGGTCGCTGACCGCGACCCCCTCGTCCAGCAGGCCTCCCGGATTGTAGCGGAGGTCGAAGACCAGACTGCGAGCTCCGACCTCGATCAGCTCGCGAATCGCCGAATCGATCTCGTCCCGCGCGTTCTGGCTGAAGGTCTCGAGACGGACGAACCCGATTCCCGGCTCGAGCATGTAGGCCACCACCGGCTCCACGTGAATCTCGTCGCGTACGATCCGCACGGTGATCGGCTCCGGTACGCCCGGGCGCATCACCGAGATCTCCACCGGCTCGCCCTTGGGCCCGCGAAGTCTCCGCACCGCCTCTTCGTCCGTCCAGCCCTTCGCAGATTCTCCTTCCACCTCCACGATCCAGTCGCCCGTCATCAGACCCTGCCGCTCGGCCGGAGTGCCGGGCAGGATCCCCATGACCGTGATCCAGTCGCCCACCTGCTGAATGCGGATTCCGAGGCCGCCGTAGTTGCCCGTCGTGGTCAACTCGAGATCACCCGCCGACTCCGAATCGATGAACACCGAGTAGGGGTCTCCGAGCTCGCTCATCATCCCGTCGATCGCCATCCGGTTCAGTTCGGATGGATCGATGGGTTCGACGTACCGTTCGGCGACCAGCCGCTGAACCTCCTCGAGCAACCGCGCCTTGCTGGTAAAGGTCTCCTGCGCGTTCGCGCCCTGCTGCACCATCCAGCCGCCGGCGAGAACGGCGAACAGGGCGATCGCCAGGGCCGGAATCCCCGAGAACTTCCCTTTCATCTTCCCTCTCCCTCCACCCCTGTGAAGTTTCCTGCGCCGGTGCCGAGGGCCAGCAGCGCTTCAGGCGTCGGCGCCTGAGACAACAGGTTTCGAGCTTCCCGGACTTCGGTGCTGCGAAGTACGGCCACTCGAAGACTCCCGGTCTCTCCGCCGGACACCCGGGCGATCTCCCGAGCCAGCAACCCATCGATCGGATCGCGGGCCAGGTCGAGGTCCGCCGAGTCGATCGCTCCGTCCGTCTCCAGCTCCACGAACCGGTCGAAACCCGCTCGAACGGCCGGCGAAACCACGTTCGGCTCCCCGGGAAGGTCACCCGCGAGCGCGAGTCCGATCGCGTAGCGCAGCGCCAGATCGGGGAGCTGCACCTCCGCCTCCAGCAATCGTTTGCTCAATTCTCGTTCTCGCAATGTGCTCGTGTCGGCGCGAACAACTACGTCGGGCACGATTCCGCCGCCGCCGTATACGGGCCGGCCCGCATCCGTGCGATACACCGGTGCGTCCGCCGTGTCTCCGGCAGCCCCGGATTCAACCTCGAGCGGCTCGATCCCGCCCCAGCCGACCGCCTCGGTGACGGCAGCGTCGAACTCCTCCGAACCGAGCCCGAAACTGTGAGACCCTTCGTCGGCCCGCTTCCGATGGATCGAGCGGCCGCTCGGCGTGAACCACGTGCCCGTCGTGAGTCGCAGATAGTTGCCGCCGTCGAGTTGAAAGACGCTCTGCATCACGCCCTTGCCGAACGTGCGGGTTCCGAGCACCAGCGCCCGGTCGTGGTCCTGAAGAGCCCCCGCCACGATCTCCGAAGCGCTCGCGGACCAGCCGTTCACCAGCACCACGATCGGCAGGCCGGGATATCGGTCCGCCCCCGGAGCGGCGAAGCTCTGACTGTCGCGCGGGTCTCGGGCCCGGGTGTCGACGACGGGTTCGCCACGATCGAGAAAGAGGTCTGCGATCTCGACCGCCTCCCGGAGAATGCCGCCTTGATTCCAACGGAAGTCCAGGATCAGCGAGGTGGCCCCGGCCGCGATCAGGTCGGTGACGGCCGCCTCCAGCTCACGGCGCGAGGCCTGGCTGAAGGTGGCGAGTCGCGCGTATCCGACTCCATCCTCGAGCAGCAGGGATTCGACGGCTACGATGTGCACGTCATCGCGGAGGATCGAGCGCTCCAGAAGCTCCGGTTCATCGGCGCGTCGGATCGTCACCACGACCGGCTCTCCCGAAGGACCCCGCAACGCGTCGATCGCCTCTTCCTGGCTCCAGCCTGCTGTCGGCTTCCCATCCACGGCGGTGATCAGGTCCATCCGCTGCAGATCGAGCCGGGATGAAGGACTGTTCGGCAGGACCTCCAGGACGACGATTCCCTCGTCGTGGGCGATGATGCGCATGCCCACGCCGCCGTAGTTGTTGGTGAGCAGCGCGCTCCGCTGGTCTTCGGGACGTATGAACGCCGCGTACGGATCGCCGAGCTCGCGGAGAAGTCCGTCGATCGCCATGTCGTAAAGCTCATCGCCGCCGATCGGCTCGACGTAGTTGCGGGCCACGTTCAGACGGACCGCTTCGAACAGGCCCCGGCCGATGGCGGGTCCGACACCCGTCTCCTGCAGTACCCAGCCCCCGCTGACCACGACGCTGGCGGCGACCGCCACTGTCGCGATGATCCTCTTCCGGCTCCCTCTCATCCCGCCTCCTGCCGCGTCCACGCTCCATGCCCGTCGCTCGCGGGCTCTATCTCTGAAACTCACCGGTCCGGGCATGGTTCCTCAATCGCCCTCCGGACCCGGAGGGAAACGGTCCGGCCATCGTTCCGACAGGCGCGACCAGATACGCTTGTGGACGACGTCCGGTGAGTCGTCGGAGTCGACGACGATCACGCCGGGCTCCGTCTCCGAGAGCACGTCGTAGGCTCCTGCCACGGCGTCGTGGAAGGACTCGGACTCTCGCTCCATGCGGTCTGCCGCCTCCGTCTTCCGTCTTCGTCCCGATTCCGGCTCGATTCTCAGGAGCACGGTTCCATCGGGCCGGAGGCCGTCCGTGGCGAATTCGTTGACCTTCCGGGTCACGTCGATGCCGATCCCGCGCGCCGCACCCTGGTAGGCCAGCGTCGAGAGCTCGTACCGGTCTCCGAGCACCAACTCCCCACGCTCGAGAGCCGGGCGGACCACGCGGCGCACGAACTCGGCCCTCGCGGCGAGCAGGAGGAGCAATTCCGTCTCGGCAAAGAGCTCCGACTCGGGATCCAGGACGATCTCGCGAATCCTCTCGCCCGCCGGTGTGCCACCGGGCTCACGGACCAGGATGTGCGCGATCCCCTGACGGTCGAGCCGTCGGGAGAGCCGCCGGAGGTGCGTGGTCTTGCCGGCCCCTTCTACCCCTTCGAAGACCAGGAAGAGGCCGGCCCGACCCTCAGTCGTAGTACTCGACACCGAGATGCGTGATCTGCTCTTCCCCGGCGAGCCAGCGGAGGGTGTTCTTCAGCTTCATGTGCTGAATGAAGATGTCGTGCTCCGGGTAGAGCCCTTCCGCGACCTGCGGCGCCTTCAGGTAGAAGGAGAGCCACTCCTGGATCCCCGACATGCCCGCTCGCCGGGCCAGGTCCATGAACAGCGCGAGGTCGAGCACGATCGGAGCCGCCAGAATCGAGTCGCGGCAGAGAAAATCGATCTTGATCTGCATGGGATACCCCATCCAGCCGAAGATGTCGATGTTGTCCCAGCCCTCCTTGTTGTCCCCGCGCGGCGGGTAGTAGTTGATCCGGACCTTGTGATACATGTTCGAATACAGGTCCGGATACATGTCGGGCTGCAGGATGTACTCGAGCGCCCCGAGCTTCGACTCTTCCTTCGTCTTGAAGCTCTCCGGGTCGTCCAGCACTTCCCCGTCGCGGTTCCCGAGGATATTCGTCGAGAACCAGCCGTTGAGCCCCAGCATGCGCGTCTTCAGACCCGGCGCGATGATCGTCTTCATCAGCGTCTGTCCGGTCTTGAAGTCCTTCCCGGCGATCGGAACGCCGTTCCGCTTCGCCAGTTCCACCATGGCGGGTATGTCGACCGTGAGGTTCGGAGCGCCGTTGGCGAACGGAACACCCTCGGACAGGGCCGCCCAGGCATAGATCATCGACGGCGCGATCGCCGGGTCGTCGTCTCGCATCGCCTGTTCGAACGACTCCACCGTGTCGTGCGCGGCAGTCGGCTTCATGAACACTTCGGTGGAAGCCGCCCAGACCATGGTGAGCCGATCGCAGCCGTTTTTCTCCTTGAAGTTCCGGATGTCGGCCCGAAGCTGCTCGCCCAGATCGTACTTGTTCTTGCCCGTCTTGACGTTCGTCCCGTCGAGCTTCTTCACGTAGGCCTTGTCGAATACCGCCGGCATGGGCCGTATCGACTTCAGGAAGTCGGCGACCGGATCGAGATCCTCCGGCTTCAGGACGCCGCAGTTCCGGGCCGAGTCGTAGGCGTCATCCGGAATCGGGTCCCAGGCTCCGAAGACCACGTCGTCGAGGCTGGCGAGAGGAACGACATCCTTGATCAGCGGCGACCGGTGCTCGGTTCGCTTCCCGAGCCGAATCGTCGACATCTGCGTCAGCGATCCGATCGGCTGCGTGAGTCCCCGGCGGATCGACTCGACACCGGCGATCGTCGTCGTCGAGACGGCCCCGAGGCCCACGAGCAGAATTCCGAGCGTTCCTTCGGCCGGCTGGATGTCACGGCCCTGTCCTTCGTTACCCATGTCTGGTTCGTTCCTGGTTCGAGAATGGCCCATACATTCGTGGGGACCGCACCTCTCAATCGTCCTTCTTCGGCACGGCCTTTCCGACGGCGACCCCTTCCGGTCGCGTATTCCGCCAGACCCACCAGATCCGCTGGATCACGGTGAGATTGGTGAGCGCTGCGAGCACGTAGATCACCACCTTGAGGACGATCCCGTTGCCGTCCTCACCGAAGGCGAGCGCCGCGAGCCCGATCAGAATCACCCGCTCCGCACGCTGCATCAAGCCTACGGTGCAATTGATGCCCAGCGCTTCCGCTCGGGCCCGGGTGTAGCTGATCATCAGCGAGCCCGCCATTGCGAGCATGATGGCGTAGATCGTTCCCACGTCGCCCAGCTCGAGCCGGTAGTCGTTGTAGAGCGAGAGCAGTCCGAGGTAGACCGCGATCTCGGAAAGCCGGTCGAGCGTCGAGTCGTAAAAGGCCCCGAACGGAGACGCGAGGCCGGTTCTTCGGGCGACGGTTCCATCGAAGAGGTCGAAGATACCGCCGAGGAGAATGAGAATCCCTGCGGTCCGTACATGGTGCGAATGGAAGAAGAAGCCGGACGAACAGGTGATCAGGAACCCGATCGTGCTGAGCGTATTCGGATGTACGCGCCAGCGGGTCAGCGCCGCCATGACAGGCTCGACGGCCCTGCGAAGCCCTCTCTCTACTGTCTTTCGAATATCTTCCATCGTGCGGTCAGGGAACGATGATTCCGCTCTGCTCCCCGGCCCGGATTCCCTCCCCGATCGCCTGATTCACCCGGTCCATCAACTTGTCGAAGTTGGCCTGGCTGGCGATCAGCGACTGGTACCGGGAACTGGCCTGCATCTGCTCGGTCAGTTCGGCGAGTTCCGTCTCCAGTTCCGGCGGCGGCTCCTCTTCCCGGTTGAAATGATCGACGATCTTCTCCTGAAGCTCCCGCATCTTGGTCAGCATCTCGTTCGACTCGCGATCATCCGCGATCTCCCGGTGGGCAGACTTCAGATACGTGAACTCGGGAGTCTGGGCGAGAAGTCGCCCGACTTCGCCGGCCTTCTCGAATATCCGTTCGCGCTCGTTCGGTTGCATGGACTCACCGCTGCGAGGGTTCGGGGACGCGCGCGGTCGCCGCGCTGCGACCGTCGGCATGTGCCCCATCCGGAGGACCGGGAAGTATAATGCCGACCCCCGCGGGGCGCGACCGACAGCAGAGTCAGCGCTCGGCCGTCACGAACCGGTCTCGTCCCGCGAGATCACGCCGGACCGAAAGCCGACGCCAGGGGCCGGCCCGCTCCAGGAGTTCGGCGACCGACTCGGCCTGCCCGGCGCCGATCTCGAGAAAGATCCGTCCCCCGTCGAGCAGCCTCTCCCGGGCGCCGACCGCGATCCGGCGGATGACCGCGAGTCCGTCGGGACCTCCGTCCAGCGCTTCCCGAGGATCGTGGCCGCGTACTTCCGTCTGGAGACCGTCGATCGCGCCCGTCTCGACGTACGGAGGATTCGAAACGATCGCATCGAAGGCCGGACGCGCCGCGAGAGCGCCATAAGGGTCCCGTCCGCACATGAGCAGGCTGAGTCGGTCTTCCATTCCGATTCGCCGGCGATTCTCCCTGGCGAGAGCGAGCGCGCGACGCGAGATGTCGAGACCGAGCGCCCGCCCCGCCGTCCCTTCCGCCAGCAGGGAGAGTGCGATGGCGCCCGAACCGGTCCCGATGTCGAGGACTCGGGCGATCGTCGGTCCCTGCACGTCCCCGTCCCGAGTCACTCCCGCGCAGGGAAAACGACTTCCGGCCCAGCCTGTGATCAGCTCGACCAGCTGCTCGGTCTCGGGGCGTGGAATCAAGGCACGGCCATCGGACCGCAGCACGATCTCCCGAAACTCCACCGTGCCCTCGATGTGCTGGAGAGGCTCATTACCGATGCGCCGGTCGAGCAGCGCATCGAGCCTGAGGCGTGAGGCAGCGTCGATACGCCGATCCCGGTCGAGTACCAGCGAGGCACGCGGGATATCCAGAACCAGAGCCAGCAGCCTCGCGGCTTCGAGCGCAGTGTTCTCCAGGCCCGCCTCCCGCAACCTCCGGTCGGCGTGCCGCAGCGCTTGCGCGATCGTCGGACCACCCGGACGCACGGTCACGCCTCGATCGAGCGCGTCAGGCGCCTTCATGCTCCAGT
>JARRPS010000025.1:0-13792 GCA_037382625.1 Gemmatimonadota bacterium
GCGGGTGAGATCTCCCATTTCGCCCGGGCATTCGAGGCAGGAGCCTCCGCCGCCCTCGCTGCCTCCCTCTTTCACTTCGGAGAGATCGAGATTCCCGAGCTCAAACGGGAGCTGGCGGCCCGCGGCATTCCCGTGCGCCCCGTCACTACGAATGGAGCTGAGAATGACGACTGACTTCGACGTCGACGCGGTCCGGTTCGACCCCCACTCGGGACTCGTTCCCGCGATCGTGCAGGACGCGGGGGACGGTACGGTGCTCATGCTCGGCTGGATGAACCGGGAGGCGCTCCAGCGAACACTCGAAAGCGACCTGGTGACTTTCTATTCCCGGTCGAGGGAGCGAATGTGGATGAAGGGAGAAACCTCCGGTCACACGCTTCATCTTTCCTCGATCGCCTCAGACTGCGACTCGGATGCGATCCTCGTGCGAGCATGGCCGAAGGGGCCGACCTGTCACACCGGAACTCGAAGCTGCTTCGAAGGCGAAGAGGAGGGAATTCCGCCCGATCGAGCGGCCCTCGGATCGGCGCTGGGGAGCCTCGCCGGTGTGATCGAAGAACGCGATCGCGATCGTCCCGACGGGTCTTATACGGCCGATCTGCTGGAAGCCGGCATGCTGCGTATCGCACAGAAGGTGGCGGAGGAAGGCTCCGAGACCGCGCTGTCGGCCGTGGCCGAGCCGGAACGTCTCGCCGAGGAATCGGCGGACCTGCTCTATCACCTGCTCGTCCTCTGGCGCGCCGCAGGTCTGGACCCCGATCGTGTGGCCGAGGAGCTGGTCCGTCGCGCCCGGTGAGCCGGGGCCAGGAATTGATCGGATCGGCTTCCGATCCCAGGCGCACGTACGACGTGATCCTTGAACGACAGGAGGACCGACCCGATGTCCCGAATCGAGCTGGCGATCGAAGGCATGAGTTGCGACCACTGCACGGCCAGAGTGCGGAAGGCCCTGGAAGAGGCGGACGGAGTGAAATCGGTCGAGGTGTCGCTCGACCCGGGAAGTGCCGTGATCGACGGCGACGCACTGGACCCGGAGGAACTGGTGGCGATCGTGGAGCGGCTCGGCTTTGACGCCCGGCCGGCGGTCTGATTCCCGATCGAACCGCGGTGCCGCTCGCGAATCGCTAACGGGCGCCGAACTGACCGTCGAGCACCGAATCCAGACGACCGCGCAGCTCGCGCATCTGATCGGCGGCGCGGCGCTGGCCGAGGTAGCTGAGCAGGTGAATCCCGACGATGACGAGGAGCCCGACGGGCACCGCCCAGTACCCCCAGGCCGGCTCGCCCGAGGCCTGCTGGACCCAGCCGAACGTCGGCGGTCCGGGTGCAGTTTCGCAGCTCCGGCGTGTCGAGGCCGTCTCGAAGCCGGCGCACCGCCTCCTCGGCCGAGACCGGCAGCTCGACTGAGAACCTCGGCCGCATACGGGCGGCATCGACCGGGACATCGGTGGGGCGGTTCAAGGACGGCACTCCGGAATGTACTTCCGGGACCACGCCGCCAGTACTTCACCCACGTAGCTGGCGTCCGAGGGGTCGGTGAGAAGGTGGTCGGCTTCATCGAGGGAGATGAAGCTCTTGGGGTGCCGGGCCGCCGAATAGATCCTGGCGGCGTTGTCGATCCCCACCACCATGTCCACGGGGCTGTGGAAGATGATCAGTGCCCGGTCGAGCGAACGGATCCGCTCCTGCTGTCGGGTCTCCTCCAGGTCGTCCAGAAACTTCTCACCGATCGTGAACCGCCGACCTGCCAGCATGACTTCGGCCTTGCCGTCCCGGCGAATATCATCGATCGCGCCCGTCAGCAGGTGCGTAACGTGGGCCGGATCAGCCGGAGCACCGATCGTGGCCACGGCAACGGCGGAGGGAACCTCGGCGGCGGCCTGCAGCACGGCAGCGCCTCCCAGGGAGTGCCCGACGAGGATCTTCGCGGGCTCGTACTCGGCGGCCAGGTACCCGGCCGCCGCGACGAGATCATCGACATTCGAGGCGAAGCTCGTTTCCGCGAAGTCTCCTTCGCTTTCTCCCAGGCCGGTGAAATCGAAGCGCATCACCGCGACTCCCGCTTCGTTCAACGCCCGCGAGAGATTCACGACCGCCTTGAGGTCCTTGGAGCAGGTGAAACAGTGGGCGAAGAGCGCCCAGGCGGCCGGGTCGGATTCCGGAAGATCGAGCCGGGCCGTCAGCCGGTCACCCGCCGATCCCGGAAATTGAATCTTCTTCGATCGTTCCATGGGATGTGCGCTCGTCTCCGGGTATGAAGGGATCAGGATCTCAGGGCACGAGCCAGAAAATATAAGCCATGTAGGCGACGAGCAGACCCGCTCCCTCGAGCCTGTTCAGTCGGAAGCCCGTTCGCATCAGCGGCACGAGGGCGATCGCGAGACCGATCATGAGCGCGAAACTGACCATGGTGACATCTCCCCGGGCGATCGGTCGAACCAGTCCGGTCAATCCGAGAATGGCCAGCAGGTTGAAGAGATTCGACCCGACCACGTTTCCGACGGCTATGTCTCCCTGGCCGCGCCAGGCCGCGACGACGGAGGTCGCGGCTTCGGGCAGGCTCGTGCCGACGGCCACCACCGTGAGTCCGACGACGGCCGGACTGACGCCGAGCCGGATCGCCAGCTCCTCCGCACCGTTGACGAACGCGAAACTTCCCATCACCAGCATCGCGAGGCCGGCCAGGATGAGCCCGACGATGATCGACACCGGCCGTCTGCCGGTCGATTCCCCGACCGCCGGGAGATTCACATCGAGTTCGAGTCGGGACTTCCGAAGCGAGAGGGCGAGGTAGCCCCCGAGCAGTAGCACGAGGAATCCGCCTTCGAGTCGAGAAAGGGAGCCGTCACCGAAGAGAATTGTCACGAGAAGGGACGCGGCAACCACGAGCGGAACATCGAACCGGAGCAGCTTGGGCTCGATCCGGATCGGCCGGATCAGGGCGGCGAGACCGAGGATCAGGCCGATGTTCGCGATATTCGAGCCCACGACGTTCCCCGTCGCCACGTCACCCATGTCCCGGGCCGTGGAGATCAGGCTGACGCCGAGTTCGGGAGCGCTCGTTCCGAACGCGACGACCGTCAGCCCGATCACCAGGGGGGTCAGTCCCATCCGGAGTGCGAGGGCCGACGAACTGCGCACGAAGGTCTCTGCCCCGAACCAGAGCAGAATGCTGCCGGCGATCAGATAATAGACGGTGATCAGCGTGCCGGGCACTCGGCTTCCTCTCGAACATACCAGCGAAACCAGATCGTCGTTATCGCAGTCCAGAGGATCACCCCGCCACCGACCTTCATCAGCAGGCCCGCGATCTGCTGATCTTCACCAGCGGTCAGGCGACCTACGGGCGGTGCCAGTTCGTAAATGCCGTAGTATGGCGACTCCCCGAAGGTGAGAAAGGCGTAGGGCATCGTGTTCAGCACCGTTGCCAGGAAGAGATATCCCATCTTGAGAGGCTCGCCGAACCAGGGTCGGCCCGGCACCGGGGCGATCACCGGCCACCAGAATACGAGGCCACCGATCAGCCAGAGAATGTCGATGAGGAACGAGCCCCACTGGCTCGCCATCAGGCCGTCTACCGTGGCAGGCAGGTGCGTCCAGATCAGCACGACCTGAAACAGCCCCAGCGCGATCAGGGGGTGAGTGACGAACTGCAGCACGGGTCGAGTTCGGGACTCTTCCAGTCTCTTCCATGCCCCCGGAGGCACGCCGAGCAGCAGAAGCGCAGGAACGAGCAGGGCGATGAGCAGATACTGCAGCATGTGAACCGAAGAGAGATATCCGCCACCGAGCGCGCCGATCGGCCAGTCCAACGCGAGCCACAGCGTCACGAACCCCGCGATTGCCCAGCCCCTTCCGGCCCCGGAGCCGCCGCTTCGAACGAAGAGAACGAAGAGTCCCGCAGCCGCGGCCACGAAGAGCCAGACGCCCGGATAGGGTCGCCACGACCAGTCCCAGGGCACGGCCTGGGCGGAGCACCACCACTGGAAGTTCACGAGCCGGAGTCCGCTTCTGCGAGTCGGGGTATATCGTGCTTCCAGTCGGCCTGCCTCGTGCCGAACGGATAGATCACCCGAGTCGATCCATCCGGCGAGAACCCGATCACCTGCGAGGCGTGGCCGACGATGTAGAAACCCTCTTCGTCCGGCGGCTCGTAGATCGAGGCAGGCAGGCCCATCGCGAGCTGGATGCTGTCCACCGTGGTCTTCTGTCCGCGCAGACCAATGAAATCGGGGTCGAAGTTCGCCAGCCATTCGCGAATGCGTTCCGGCGTGTCGCGATCGGGATCGGTCGAGACGAACACGACCTTCATCCTCCGCTGCAGTTCCACCGGCAGATCACGTCGCACCGCGGCGAGACCGGCCATGTGCACCGGGCAAACGTCGGGGCAGGAGGTGTAGCCGAAGAACAGGAACGTTACGTATCCATCGGTCTCGGAACGAAAATCGAACGGATCTCCGTTCGCATCCGTGAGAGTGAATTCGGGTTTCGGCGGCGCGTTGTCGAGCACGATGCCTCGCCAGCCCGTCTCGCGTTCCCGTACATCGGCCTCGTGGCGCTCGGCAGGCTCGACGCTGCAACCGCTCGTCACGGCACCGATCGTCAGAGCCGCGCACACGACTCTCAAGCTTCGCACCGGGCTCATTCGTTCACTCCACCTCTCGCACTGCAGTTCCGCGTGACCTTCCGGCGTCGGTCCCGTCCATCGGGTCCGGCGGCGAGCCAATGTACCGGCTGGGCGAAACGGAACAAGCGGCAGCCGGGTCGCGCGGGAGATCGACGAATGTTCATATTCCCTTCCAGTCGGCCAGCAGACGAAACCCGAATGCGAGGTGAGCATGGACCAGAGGACGCCACTGCACGACTTCACCTGGACCGCACTGCGAATCGTTACCGGTCTTCTGATCTTCTCGCGCGGATCGGCCAAGCTGTTCGGCTGGTTCGGCGGATTCGGCGAGTCGGGTACCGCTGAGCTGATGTCGCGCTTCGGAGTCGCGGGGGTACTCGAGACCGTATGCGGCGCCCTGATCATCGTCGGCCTTTTCACGAGGCCGGCGGCGTTTCTGCTCTCCGGGATGCTGGCGGTAGCCTACTTCTGGATCCACGCCTGGGGCGGAAGCATCTGGTGGTGGAGCAACAACGGCATGTCGGCGATGCTCTTCTCGTTCCTCTTCCTCTTCTTCGCCGTCTGGGGAGGAGGACCTTATAGCCTCGACGCCCGTCGAAGCGGCACCGACTTCAAGGCTTGACTCCGTCGGCCGAAGGTCGCGCGGGAAGCTCCTCCCGTGCGGCCTCGGCCCACGAGATGAGGCGCTGTCGATCGGTGCGTGAGAGGGCTGCCTCCCGGTGCATGAGCAAGTAGTCCGAGAGCGGCATCCCTTCGCTCTCCATCTCCTTTCCGATCTCCTCGAAGGCCTCGTCGCGCTCCTCGAGGTCGTAGCCGTCCCACTCGGTAAAATTGAGATGCTCTCGGCCCTCGCCCACATGCCCGGATAGACGCCACGAGAGCGGTGCGACCCAGGCGTACCACGGCCACTCCGTCTCGTTGGAATGGCAGTCCCAACAGGAGCGGCGGAGCGTGAGCATCACTTCCTCGGGAGCCTCCACGACACCGGTGACGGTCGGATTCGAGCGATCCACCGGTACGAACTGAATGAGAATGAACAGAATCCCCAGCCCGATCATCACGTTTCGGAAGGCGCTGCCCCTCATACCCGCTCCTCTTCGGAGTCCAGCCCTGCGGAGGGCCCGGTTCGTATCCCTTCGAGTTGTCGCTTCAGGCGCGCCAGTATCGCTCCCATTCCCCTGAGGCGCATGACCGATACCACGTCCGACAGGCCCATCGTCCGATAGAAGTCCTGGGGCACCGAGAGGATGCTCTCTGCCGTTTCACCGGCGAGTCCGGCATGCAGGATGCCCGCGAATCCGCGGACCGTGGGCGCCTCGGGCGGACAATCGAACCAGAGCTGCACGCCGCCCTCCCCATCGTCCTCGGCGGCGACGAAGAAAGGGGTCTGACACTCGTGAACCTGCTCCAGCAGCTCGCGGTGCTCGGCATAGCGCGCAGGGAGAGGAGGAACCCGGTTGGCGTACTCCAGCAACGCCTGAACCCGCAGGTCGCGCGGTGCGGCGGCGAACTGGTCCACGATCTCCTGCAGGCGAGGCGGTACGGGCACGGGGGATCTTCCTTCGCTCGGATTCTCATTCGGACGGGACACATCGCCCGCGGCTGAACGATATGATGCCAGCAGGTGTATCGTCGGGCAATGAGTCGGCTGCGCGTGCGCTCACTTCAGCGGTCGTGCAGCGATGCGGGCAACGGGAACCACGGGGTGATGCGATGGGCCGGAAACAGGACGACAGCCGGGGGCACGAGGAATACGCGAACCCGAGAATGCTCGTATCTACGGAGTGGGTGTCGGAGCACCTCGACGATCCCTCGGTCGTCATGGTGGAATCCGATGAGGACGTCCTCCTGTACGATACCGGGCACATTCCGGGTGCGGTGAAAATCGACTGGCACATGGACCTCAACGATCCCCTCGTCCGCGACTACCTGGATGCCGAGCGATTCGCGCAACTGATGTCGCGAAAGGGGATCTCGCGGGATCAAACCGTCGTTTTCTACGGAGACAATTCCAACTGGTGGGCTGCCTACGCTCTCTGGGTCTTCACGCTGTTCGGGCACCCCGATGTGCGGTTGATGAACGGAGGACGGCGGAAATGGGTTCTCGAGGAACGACCGCTCGTCATCGACGTTCCCGAGCGGCAGAGGACGGAGTATCCGGTTCCGCGACGCGACGATTCACGGATCCGTGCCTTCCGTGACGATGTGCTCCGTCACGTGGATCGGGGCGGTGCCCTCGTGGACGTCCGCTCTCCCCAGGAGTTCTCGGGCGAAATGCTGCACATGCCCGACTACCCCCAGGAGGGGGCGCTGCGCGGCGGGCACATCCCGGGCGCCCGGAACGTGCCCTGGAAGCGCGCCGCGCAGGATGACGGCTGCTTCCGGCCCGCCTCGGAACTCGCGGCGATCTACCGGGACGAAATCGGTCTCGACGAAGAGGACGAGATCATCGCCTACTGCCGGATCGGAGAGCGCTCCAGCCACACCTGGTTCGTGCTCACGCACCTTCTCGGATATCGAAACGTGCGCAACTACGACGGGTCGTGGACGGAGTGGGGGAATCTCGTCGGCGTGCCGATCGAGCGATGAGGACGATCGGACTGCTCGGCGGGATGAGCTGGGAATCCACGGTGCCCTATTACCGGGAGATCAACCGGCTCATTTCGGCGCGCCTGGGCGGATTCCACTCGGCGCGGATCGTGATGTGGAGCGTCGATTTCCATGATCTCGAGGCGCTCGCCTCGGCCGGTGACTGGGAAGGTGCGGGCCGGGTCCTGGCCGACCGAGCCCGGCGCCTCGAAGCGGCGGGTGCGGACTTTCTGGTTCTCTGCACCAACACGATGCACCGGGTCGCTCCTACGATCGAGGCCGCCATCGACATTCCTCTGCTGCACATCGCGGATGCCGTCGCCGCGGCCGTGCTCGAGGACGGCGCGCGCACGGTGGGGCTCCTGGGCACCCGATTCACGATGGATGAGCCGTTTTACCGCGAGCGGCTGTCATTCCGGTACGGACTCGAGGTTCTGGTTCCGGCGGAGAACGAGCGAATGGAGGTCGATGAGATCATTTTCTCGGAACTCGTCCGGGGAGTGACCTCGGAGAGATCGCGTCGCGTGCTCCGGGGCATCATCGCGGATCTCGTCGGGCGGGGAGCCGAGGGCGTGATTCTCGGCTGCACCGAAATCGGCCTGCTCATCGGGTCCGAAGATGCGCCGGTTCCGGTCTACGACAGCGCCGTGATCCATGCGCAACGGGCGGCAGATCTTTCGCTTTCTCTCTCTCGTGCAGGGTAGGAGGCGGGATCGCGAGACTCCGGTCAGACGGCCGTACGCCGCTTGCTGAAAAAGCCGAACAGGCCGGAACCGACGATCGCCGCCCACAGCGGTGAGATCTCTCCCAGACCTACCGTTCCTTCGAAGAAGACAGCCAGCGCGACCACGAGAATTGCGAGCGCTTGAGACGCTCGAACCCGCTTCGCGCTGAGGGGCAGAGCGCCCACGTCGGTGAGTGTCCGCAGCGTTCCCGACCGTCCCATGACCGCGAGGAACGGAAGCATGAGCGCGAGCGCTCCGAGCGACAGCGGGCTCGCGCCGGCGATCGTCGGCGGGAAGCCCTCTCTCGACGCCGCGACCGCGGTCAGGGCGAGCGCCGCGCCGGCCCCCGCCAGATGCAGGCGGTGACTCGGGGCGAGCGTCGCGTCGAGCAGAAACGCCAGGAAGACCGCGAAGGTCCCCACCCACCCTCCGTTCCACGCGACCCAGCTCGCGAGCAGGAGAATCGCGATCGAATCGAGGGGACGTGCCGCCGGGCCGACGGTCCGGTTGACGATCCGAAGCGCCAGCAGCAGCAACAGGACGATCGCGAACCGCGGCGAGCCCAGCAGCTCCCAGGTGGGAAGTGCGATCAGAGCGCCGACGAAGGCAGCGAGATCGTGATCGGGATCCACCTCGCGCGCCAGGGCCCAGGCGAAGAACACGGCGGCCCCGGCCAGAACACCCGCGACGACCGCCGGAACCAGCGCGAGCCCGCCGAACAACAGCCGGAACGCGGAGACCACTGCGATCACGGTCAGCGACAGAAAGATGATCGCCCTGTTGGTGGGCCAGGCGGGGTCCACCGGCCGGCCGATCGATGTGAAGCGCGGGCGATCCATGCGTCGCTCCTCGTTCAGAGGCCCTGGGGGTCCGAGGTCAGAAGCTCATCGTCGCGCCGATGCGCAGCTCGCTGCGGCTGACGGATCGATTGGAAGGGAGGTCCTCGGCCGGCACACCGATCTCGATCAGAGTCTCGAGCGGAAGATCGCTCACATTCAAACCGAGCTTGTTCGTGTACCAGGTCCATTCGATGCGGAGAGAGAGGTCGATGCCCCTGGGAGGCGTCGCATAGTTCTTCAACACGATCCACTCGAGTCCGGCACCGGCGTGCCAGGTATTCGGTAGCAGATTCTCGAAGAATGCCGGTTTCCTGATCCATTCCGAGTCGGGATCCTCGAACGGATCGCCGTCCGCGGCCACGTTTTCGATCCTGTACCAGCTGAGACCGTAGCCCGCCTTCGGAAACAGTCGGATTGAGCCGGTCGTCAGGTCGTAGCGGAAAGAGCCGGTGTACTCCCAGAAATTGAGATCGCCGCGGATATCGAGCGGAGGCGCATCGGTATATCGGGCAACGACGCCGATGTCGGACCGCGAGTGCCGAAGGGCGTTCTCCGATACGAAACGATCACCGACGAAGAACGAGAGCAGGAAGTACGCCGATTGGCCGGGGTCGGCGAAATCCTCGAGGGCCAGCAGCTGCGTCTCCTCCGAGCCGTTGGTCAGACCGTGAAGAACGATCCGCAGGAGGAGCTCGTCGAACTGCGTCTCGTTGATCAGCAGCTCCGTGTACACATCGGACGGGTAGTTCATCCGGGAATAGCCGCTTCCGAGACCGAGGTATCGCAGCGGCAGGCGCTCGACCGGGTAGAACGTCGGGTCCTGATTCTGGAGCAGGGCACGGAACGGGAGCGCCACCACGCGCCACAACAAGTCGATCGGCGGGAACATGGCGATCGTCGGGGCGGTGAGATTCAGCCAGCCCCATGAATTGATGAAATTGTCCTGCCATTGGAGCGGAAACAGCCTTGGAACCTTGTTCGGATCGTAGGCCGAGAACCCTTCGCTCTCGCCAGCCCGATTCCAGCCCGCGTTGAACGCCGGTCCCAGCACGGCGAGATTTCCGGTTTCGGCATGAGACACGACCCCGGCAAACGGGGACTCGATCGCCGGGTAGCCGAAACGCACGGGCAGGACCAGCCAGCTCCAGCTCGCTCGCGTTTCCGGGTGCCGCTGGATCAGCGGGGCCACTCGGTCGACATCCGGGACGAGCACGACTCGTTCCGGATCCGACAGGTCGACCACGCCTCCGCGCTCCCAGCGATCGGTCCATCGGGCCCGCTCCCGCTCGGGCGTGGCCCAGTACTCCCTGTGGTCGAAGTGTTCGCCGAGGTTCTCGGCCGCGCCGGCGGGGCCGATGTCCTTGTAGAGGCCGGGCATCAGGTACGTGCCATGCGAATCGCGATTCGTCCCGCCGGGAGAGGAGAGCAGCTGGTCCAGCCCCTTGTTGTCCGCCCCGATCCAGCCGACCGGATGCGTGTTGATCCGCGTCTCCGAGGCGTCCGTCCAGGCCCGGTTGCGAATGACCTCCCAGAACCAGTCCTCTCCCCCGCGCTCCTGCACCTGGCGGTCTACTTCCGCCTCCCACACTGCACGCGGCGAATAGGCGTTCGGAATCGAAAAATCCAACGTCCAGACGTTGCTGTGGAAGTAGTAATCGATCCGTCGAATCACGAGCTGATCCGGTCCGTCCGTCGCCCCGAGTCCTTCTCCCTGCAGGAGAGCCTGGATCTCGGGCTCCGTCTGTGCGCGTTCCACGGAATGGAGAGGGGAGACGACGACGTTGATATGCTCCCAGTCGCCGAGATGGTTGTTGCCCCCGTCGTTCCAGGGATAGAAGAACCAATACTGCAGGACGAATTCGTACGTCGTCCGGTCCGGATATCCACTGGCCTCACGGACAAACGGATGCACGTAGGTCCGGACGAGATCGTGGAACCGTCGAGGAAGCTTCCCGCTGACCCGGTCCACGTAGATCTCACTCCAGTCCGACTCACTGCGTCCGGGATAATCGGTCCAGAGAACCTCGTAGCGGCTCGCCGCCGGCGCACGCGCCGACGCCCGCTCGGGGGCATCCGTCGGAGTATCGATGGCGTATCGACCCAGCAGACGGCGAAGTCGGCAGTCGGACTTGTCGGCTCCGTGCCGCAGGTCGGCATCGGTGCAGGGATCCGCTGCCGCATCGAAGGCGTCCATCGATTCGGAGCGCACGAGCCGTCCCCCCGGGCGATCGTTCCGCCAGACGTCCACGTTGATCCGGAACGCATCCGTCTCGGTCGTCGTGCGCAGCACGTCCAGGGGCACGGCCGTGGAGTTCATGACGAGGAGGGGCGCGAACCGGACGGCGAGACTCCTGAGGAGATCGGCACGGCGATCGTCGATGCCATCCAGGTCCGAGTCCCGGTATCCGGCGGCCGCAGGATCTCCGAACAGGTGAAAGCGCTGGTTGGCTGCCGTCTCTCGATACGCCAGCGGAACTTCCAGCGGGATATAGCGGAAATACTCGTCCCGCGGGACCTCCTGGGCCCCGCACGGGGCCGGAAGGCCCGAGGCGACGGCAGCTACGGCCGCCGTCAGGAACCATCCGCTCTCGCACTTTACTCTCACCGATGCGGGCAGCACTCGCCGTTCCCTCCATTTCATTCCGTTCCTCGACGATATTCACCCGGCGCTGGTGGCGACAGGAGTGACGGGATCGGATGATCCCGATCCGACATCGTTTCCGTGGTGCGCGCGAGATATACTGCCGTTGTCGATGTCGCGGGACGCGCGGCGCATCTTCCCTCGCGTCCAGGACCCTGACCAGGAATGCGGCTTGAACTCGAAACTGTCCGGTCTGGTGAAGAACTCACGCGTCAGCCACTTCGGCTTCCTGTTCATCTCCCTGATGGCGATGTTCATCGTCCCCGAGCTCCTGCCGGCGGAGGGAAATTTCCGGTGGCAGATGCCGGCGTTCTTCTCATTCGTGATGCTGTCGGCGTTGAGCGTCGTGAGCCAGCGCCGATCGGAATTCTGGATCGCGGCGGTCCTGCTTCTGTTCGGCCTCGTACCGGAGTGGTTGCACGCTTTCGGCATTCAGAATACGGATATCTGGGGCAAGATCGTCTCCGCCATATTTCTCACGTACGTCTCGATTCTGATTCTGCGTTCGGTTCTTCGCGCCTGGGAGATCGACGTCGAAGTCATCCTGGGGGCGTTGTGTGTCTACCTGATGCTCGCGCTCGTGTGGGGGCTCGCGTACCAGCTCGTCGCGCTCAGCCGGCCCGACGCCTTCGTGATTCCGGCCGCCATGCTGGAAGGTTCGGGAAATCCCGATCAGGCTCTGGGCAGCGCACTTCACTACTTCAGCTTCGTAACGATGACGACTCTCGGATACGGAGACATCCAGCCGGTGATCCCGATCGCCCGCTCGCTCGCGATCACGGAGGCCCTGTTCGGCCAGATCTACCTGGTGACGCTGATCGCGAGACTCGTCAGCATGCACTCAAGCCAGATGCGGTCGGACCGCCGATCCGTCGCGGAGTCGTGATCCCGGCGCCGTCGTCACGTCAGTCCATCCAGCCTTTGCGCTTGAAGTAGATCAGGAGGCCGACCCCGACCGAGGTCATCAGAGCCAGCGCGAGTGGATACCCGAACGCCCAGCCCAGTTCGGGCATGTTCCAGCGTGACACCTCACGGTCGAAGTTCATGCCGTACACGCCGGCAATGAACGAGAGGGGAATGAAGATCGAAGCCATGATCGTCAGGACCTTCATGACTTCGTTCATGCGGTTGCTGATCGCCGACATGTATCCGTTCATCAGGTCCGCCGTCAGCTCTCGAAGTGTCTCGACGAGATCGACGACGCGAATCGCGTGGTCGTAGGAGTCGCGCAGGTATATCGCCGTCTCTGCTCCGATCGCGCCGCCCGAGTCCCGGATCAGCGCATTCACCTTCTCCCGGTGGGGCCACACGGACTTCCGAAGATGCAGCAGGTCGCGGCGAACTTCGTGGATGTCCTCCGCGGTCGAACGTGAGGGCGTCGTGAACACCTCGTCCTCGATTCCCTCGATCCGCTCCCCGATACGCTCGAGGACCGGGAAATAACTGTCGATCGTGGCATCGACGAGAGCGTACAGCAGATAGTCGGCGCCTCGGCTTCGGATCTGTCCGCTACCCCTGCGAATCCGCTCCCTCACCGGTTCGAATACGTCGCCCGCATGTTCCTGGAAGCTGAGAAGAAACCCTGGCGACAGCACGAGGCTGACCTGTTCGGTTTCCACGTTGTCTCCCGTGGGTTGACGCGATACGACGTATAGATACTCGGGAAACGGCTCGACCTTCGCCCGCTGCCCGGTATGAACGATGTCCTCGAGCACCAGCCGGTGCAGACCGAAGAACTCGCCAAGCTCGCGAATCGTCTGCTCCGAGCCGAGCCCGTCGACGTTGACCCACACGACCGGCCATCGCTCGCGGAAGGGAGCGATCTCTGCGACGCGCAGGATCGGCGACTCCTCGATGCCATCCGGCCCGTAAGCGATGACCTGGATGACCGATGCGTCGGCCTCCGGATCGACGTTCAGCGTTCCGGGCATCGATCCCGGGGGCGCGCCGGGTCTGAGGATCAGTCGCCGGGTCTTCCGACGGATCGCGTGGGAGCGTCGCTTCTTCTTGTGATTCCGATTCGTCATGACTGAAGTCCCTGGTTCCTCCGTCGTCAGCCTTCGACGACCCTAGGGTTTGCCCCTTCACCGATCCGGCCCTTTACTCGCCGCGAGTATTCCCGGCCGATCGCGACCGAGAGACCGAGCCAGATCAGAACGAGAAGGATATTGAACTTCGCGAATCCGGAGGCGTCCAGCGCCAGCCAGGTGGTACCGATCCACACGAGTCCGGCCGAAAGGACATCGCCCGCTCGCCAGAAGAAGGCATCGATCGCCTGCTTGGCCTTGTATTTCTGGTCCCGGGTCAGTGGCAGGAAGAGCGTCTGCCGCACCGTATTCTGCAGCGAGTAGTCCGTCGAGTTCTCCGCGGT
>JARRPS010000026.1:0-12781 GCA_037382625.1 Gemmatimonadota bacterium
GCCCAGCAGCAGGCCTCCGATCGCGGCCACCCGCTTCTCGCCGTGGCGCTCGACCAGCGGACCGATCGCTCCCCCCTGGGCGATCGCCGAGATCGTCCCGACGAGGGCGAACATGCCGCCCGCATGCATCGGACTGAGCCCGAGCGGATCATCGAGGAAGAGGGGGAACGTGGTGGTGAAACCCGCGAATCCCATCGTCCCGAGGAAGAAAGCGATGATCGGGTCCCGGATCCGTCCTCTCGTGAGCACCTGCCGTGCGGCACGGAATCGCTTGGCGAAGGCATCGAGACCGCCCCGTCCGGTGGTCCGGGCACGCTTCTCGGGGGGAAGCGACTCGGGCAGCAGAAAGACGGCGGAGCCGGCCGCGAGGAAACTGAGGCCGGCGGCAACGAAGCCGGGGACCCCGTATCCCCAGCGACTGAGAAAGCCCCCGATCGCGGGCCCGAATATGAACCCGAGTCCGAAGGCCGCTCCGATCAGACCCATGCCGCGCGCGCGTTGTTCCACGGTCGTCGTGTCGGCGATGTATGCCTGGGCGACCGGAATGTTCGCGCCCATGATTCCTGCGATGATCCGGGAGAAGAGCAGAACGGCAATGGACTGAGCGAGTCCGAACACGATGTAGGATGCAGCCGAGCCGAAGAGCCCGAGAATCAGCAGCGGGCGTCGGCCATGCCGATCGGAGAGAGACCCCCATACGGGAGAGAAGAGGAACTGCATCGCCGAATAGCTGCTGATGATCAGCCCCACGACGAGCGGGGTCGCACCGAGGTCGGTCGCGTAGAAGGGCAGGAGCGGAAGGACGATACCGAATCCTACGAGATCCAGGAATACCGTGAGAAAGATGATCCCGAGAACGGCTCGGCTGTCCGGAGCCCGCTGCGTCATGGCCCTTCGCTCCGTTCGCGATCGAATCGGCCGGAATCGACCGTTCCGGTGTCCTCGAACATCCCGGGCCCCGGAGCCGGCACCTCGACACCCCGCTCCGCCAGGTGTGCGAGGTGCGCCGAAACCGATGCGGACGCGGCCGCCGCGAGACCCGCCGGCAGGGGTCCGTATACCGAATCCCGAATGGCGCCGACGCTCGCGTTCCCGGCGGCCACCGCGGCTTCGATCTGTCTCTCCCTCTCGAGCCGATGCCGTCGGTACTCTTCCAGCTTCGCCTCCGCTTCGGCGACTTCCGGCCCATGGCCGGGAAGCAGCCGGGCCGGGCGCAGCGCTTCGAGCTTCCGAAGGCTCGACAGATAGTCTCCGACCCTTCCGTCCGGATGCAGAACGGCACTTGAGCCCGACCCCAGCACCAGATCTCCGGTAAACAGCCATCGATCCGGCAGAAGCAGGAAGGCGAGATGGTCGGCCGAGTGTCCCGGCGTCTCCAGCACCTGCAGCCCGATCCGCTCCGCTCGTGACGGAGCGTCCACGGGGATCACGTCTCCCTCCACGAGAACCCGCCCCGGCAAGCCCAGCCGCGCGAGTGTCGAGGTCGAGGCGAGAATCGGGGCGCCGAGCTCACGCACGAGCCGGGGAGCGGCGGCGGAATGATCGGCGTGAGCGTGCGTCAGCAGAATCCCGTTCACAGCCCGACCGGCGATCCGTGCTTTCAACGCCTCCACGTGCGCATCGACCGCCGGCCCGGGATCGACGATCAGGAGCCGATCCTCCCCGATCAGCCAGGTTCGTGTGCCCTGCAGTGTCAGCGGACCCGGATTGGGCGCGACGATTCCATCGACGAGCCCGGTCACGGTATCGGTTTCCTCCGGGAAATCCGCCGGCGGACGGGGCTCAGACGGCTGCATCCCAGTCCGGATCCCCAGGCAACACGGGCCGCACCGAATCGCCGCGTATGAGAAGGCGCGGCGTGATCGGCTCGACCTTCCGCCGCCGACAGGCATCGTAGAGGGCATCGAGGCTTTCGTACTCCGCGAGTGAACCGAGCGTCGTTCGGGTGGGGAAGAGCATCGGCAGACGTCCCTCGCGAAACTGCTCCACCGCGGTCAGAGGGTCGATCCAGGTGAACCCGGCCAGTTCCTCGGTGAGGTCGGGCTCGAAATCCGGCCGGTCGCCCGGGAGGATCGTGATGAAGAAACGCGTGTCGTAGCGACGCGAAAATCGGGTGGGGGTAATCCACCGCCCGAAGTACGCACTGCGGACCGAATCGAAGGTCAGGTCCAGGTCGTGCGCCACGGACCGGAAATCGGATTTGCCGGCGAGAAGCGCGGCGCGTGCCGCCGAGAGCGATCGCTCGTCGGGCTGAACGTCGGCGAGAAGCAATCCCGTCTCCTCGAACAGCTCGCGAATGGCAGCGGCGAGTGCCGCCGGCTCCGATCCTCCGACCGCACGGCCCAGTCTCCGAACCAGCTCCGGATCCGCATCTTCCTCGTCGATCTTGCCGCCGGGAAAAACGTAGGCGCCGGCCGCGAACCTCGCTTCGGAAGGACGACGGAGCAGCAGCACCTCGAACGGCACCTTCCCGGATTCGCGCGCGAGGACGATCGTCGAGGCCGGGTATGGCGTCGAGGGGGGAGCGCCCGGAGGGGTCTGTCCGCGCGTCAGTTCATCCCGTTCGATCTGTTCCGTCACGCGACGTTCGCGGTCCCCCATCCGATCCCTTTCCATGTCCGTTCTCGATCCGTCGGCATACTCGGGCATTCATCCGGCGAGCGGAAGGTCGCCGAGTGAGGCGAATACGGCCAGTACGAAGAGCCCGGCGAGGCCGAACATCACGGCAGCGAGCAGGAAGGGGAGCAGCACCGTGAGCGCCGCGCGACCCGTCGTGGTCCCGTGCACCTCCCGCACTCCGATTGCCAGGAGCACTGCCGATCCGATCCAGCCGGCGATCTCGCCGACCCAGGGAACGATCGTCAGCAGCGCCGGACCGGAGGCATAGCATACGAGGCGGGTGGTGGCCACCATCGACAGTCGACTGTCGGTGAGCAGCCGAACGAAGATGTGGACTGCCAGAGCCGCGAGACCCAGGAGGAGCAGGTTCGCGAACGGACTGAGAAAGAACCCGAACAGTTGAAGACTCCGCGAGTCGAGATCCACGATCTGCGCCGCCGCAGGCGGGACCTCGGGCGCCGAACCCGCCAGTCCCCAGAGCAGGGAGAAGAAGGCGGCACCCACCGCCATGAGCAGGAAGTAGAGTGTGGCTCTCGCGAGCGGGGCCTCGGGCTCGAGGGCCCGGAAAAACGGCTGCGGTTGTGTCAGGCTGTCGATCCAGGTCCGGGTAAGGTTCGACGGGAATCCGATGGCGGGATCCTCCCACGGAACGGTGCTCATTCCCGGCTCTCCCCGGCTCCCTCCGGTGAGATCCGGAATCGGGCATCCACGGCGGCGCACTCATCCGATTCGGGGAAGGCGAGAAAGGGGTTGATGTCCATTTCCCGGATCTCGGGGTGATCGCCGACGAGCTGGCTCGTGCGTTCGACGACCTCGGCCAGCAGATCGAGATCTACTCCGGATTCGCCTCTCACCCCCTCGAGGATGCGATAGCCACGCAGGGAAGCGATCATCTCGCGCGCATCCTCACCGCTCACGGGCTGCACGCGGAACGCGACATCCTTCAGGACTTCCACGTACACACCACCGAGGCCGACCATGACGATCGGCCCGAAACGCGGCTCCCACGTCATGCCCACGATCGTCTCCCGCCCGCCCTTCAGCATGCGTTGCACCAGGATGCCCTCGGCAGAGGCCTCCGGTCCCTCTCGCGCGAGCAGGTCCTCGAGAAACCCGAATGCCTCCCGCACCTCATCCGCCGTTTCGAGGTCCAGCCGGACCGCCCCCGCCTCGGTCTTGTGCAGAATCGAGGCGCTGACCGGCTTGAGAACGACGGGCCAGCCCATCGATTCGGCCGCCGCGGCCGCTTCGTCGGCGGAGTGCGCCACGGCCCATGGAGCGACGGGAATCCCGTAGGCCTCGAGCACCTCGAATCCCTCGATCAACGTGAGGCGGTCTCTTCCCTCTGCGAGTGCCTCTCGGATCCGCTCATCGACCCGTCCGGAATCGACGTCGAAGCTGCGGACCACCTCTTCGGGACGTTCCTGCCATCGGCGATGCTTCCACATCGCTCCGAGCGCCCGTGCGGCCGATTCCGGGAATCGGTATGCAGGGATCGGAGAGTCCGTGAGCTCGGCCATTCCCTGCGGAAGGCCGCGCTTGCTCATCAGTACCGCCATGACCGGCTTGTCGGAGCCGTCCGCCCCGTCGCGAATCGCCCGGGCCACGAGAGGCGCCTCGAGCGCCAGCGGCACGTAGGAGGCGATCAACGCATCTATGCCCTCATCGGCGAGTATGATCCTCGTCGCCTCCTCGACCTGCGCGGGCGTGGCGCTCGCGATCATGTCCACCGGGTTGGAGACGCTCGCTTCGGCGGGCAGAATCGCTCCCAATCGCTCCCTGGATTCTGCCGATAGAGGCGCCACGTCCAGTCCGCGCGCTTCGCAGGCATCTGCGATGATGATCCCCGGTCCGCCCGCATTCGTCAGGATCGCGACCCGGTTCCCGCGCGGAAGCGGCGCCTTGCTGAACGCGAGCGCCGCGTCGAACAGCTCTTCCACCGAGTCCGCCCGCTGCACCCCGCACTGGGCGAGAAGCGCGTCCGTGGCGATATCCACCTGGGCGAGGGCCCCGGTGTGACTGGACGCTGCCTTCGCGCCCGCCTCGGAACGTCCGGCCTTGACGACCAGGATCGGCTTCCGACGGGTCGTCTGCCGAGCGAGTCTCACGAAGGTGCGTGGGCTCCCGAACGACTCGAGGTACATGAGGATCACACCGACCTCATCGTCGTCCCGCCAGTACTCGGTGAGCGCGTTGCCAGACACGTCGGTCTTGTTGCCCACCGAGACGAACTGGCTGATCCCGATTCCGTACTCGCTCGCGTAGTCCAGAATCGTCATGCCCATCGCCCCCGACTGGCTCATGAAGGCAATCGGTCCTGCAGGAGGCATATACGGCGCGAAGGTCCCATTCATCGAAACCGCTGGAGAGGTGTTGAGAACGCCCATGCAGTTGGGCCCGACCATCCGCATGCCGAACTCGCGGATCAGCCCCGACAGTCGATTCTCCAGCTCGATCCCCTCGCCGCCGACTTCCCGGAATCCGGCCGTGATCACGACGAGCCCCCGTACGCCCTTCTCGCCGCACTCGCGCACCGCGTCCAGCGCCCGCTCCTTGGGGACCACGATGAATGCCAGATCCGGGGCGACGGGAAGGTCCTTGACGGACGCGAAGGCCGGTACCGCCGCGACGGAGTCCGCGGCCGGGTTCACCGGGAAGACTGGACCGGTGAATCCGCCCTCGATGAGATGCCTCAGAATCGCATTTCCGATGCTGCCCGGTCGACGACTCGCGCCTACCACCGCGACGGAGCGAGGACGCAGGATGTTATCCAGTGAATGGCGCGATGACATGGCGGTGGAGTCCGATGTATCTTCCGGCATGAAGCTGACCTTCCTGATGTGTACGATGGAGTTCCGGTCGGGCCATCGCCTTCGGCGAGCCTGCCCGGGTGGGTCGGCCAACGGGCCCCGGGTCGGAAGATGCGGTCCGCTCCCGGTCGTGGCCACAGCCGGCCGGGGTCACTCGGAATCGGAGCGAGACAGGGAGTGGAACTTCGGATGACGATGCAACAGGACCTCGCCCTGCAGCGGACCCGGTTGGCAAACGAGCGCACCCTGCTGGCGTATGTGAGGACGTTCATGGGGTTCCTCGGGCTCGGTGTAGCTGTGATCGCTGTGTTCGACTCGGCCCTGAGCTCGACTATCGGGGCGGCTTCGATCATCGCGGGCGCGATCGTCATGATCGTCGGACTCACGTCGTATTTCAGGAACTACTCCACACTTCGGAAAGAGGCGGACGAGATGCGAAGGGGAACCGGTTCCCCTTGAACCAGGATCTCGTTCCCCGTCGATACAGCGAGAAGGAAGCGGGAGAGATCCTGCGCCGGGCGGCGGAGATGCAGAGAGCCGAACCCTCCGCCGCCGACCCGTCCGGCTTCTCCCTGTCCGAGCTGGAGGAGGTCGCTCGCGAGGCCGGGATCGACCCGGTGGTGGTTCGGCGAGCCGCCGCTCAGATGGACCTCCCCGCATCCGAGAACCTCGGTTCCGTGCTTGCCGGCTCACCCCTGGTGATACGGCTCGAAGTCGCCTTGCCCGGAGAGTATCCGGCCGATCGCTTCGACGCGCTGGTCCCTTCGATTCAGGACGCCTCGCCCTGGCAGGGCCACGCCGGGGTGGTCGGAAAGACGCTGACGTGGAGTGCGCGGGCGGACTCCAACACCTCCTCGCTGCAGGTTCTGGTCGCCACGGCCGACGGACGCACGCTGATCCGGGTCGAGGAAAGGCTCGGAGGTCTGGTCGGAGCCCTCTTCGGCGGGATCATCGGCGGGGGAGGAGCGGGAATCGGCGTGGGCCTCGGAGCCGGGCTGGGCGCGGCGATCGGATCCACGGTGTTCGCCATCGGATTTCCCGTCGCGATGCTGGGCGGCTCCTATCTGCTCGCCCGTACGATCTACGCAGCGCACGTTAAGAAAGAGCGCGCACGCTTGCAGAGTCTGCTCGACCGCCTCTCGGCGATCGTCTCGGACGGTATCAGCGCCGGGATCGAGGAGTGACCGGGACTCCGGAGCGGATCCTTCGCGGCGTTTTCGGCTACGAGCGCTTCCGACCGGGCCAGGCCGAGGTGATCGAGGCGGTCCTCGCCGGGTCTGACTGTATCGCCGTGATGCCGACGGGGGCCGGAAAATCGCTGACCTTTCAGCTTCCCGCACGGATACTGCCCGGCACGGTCCTCGTCCTCTCCCCGCTGATCAGCCTCATGAAGGACCAGGTCGATGCTCTCCTGGAACTCGGTTTTCGTGCGACGACGATCAACTCGTCGCTCCCCCGCGGCGAGTGGCATCGGCGGGTCGAGGGTCTGCTGCGGGGCGACTACGAGATCGTGTATCTCGCGCCGGAGGCACTCGAGGGCCGGCTTCGCGAGCGACTGCGCGACGCTCCCCTCTCGCTGATGGTCGTCGACGAGGCCCACTGCATCTCACAGTGGGGACACGATTTCCGACCTTCCTACCGTCGGCTTCGAGGACTGCGCGACGAGATCGGGAGCATACCGGTGCTGGCCCTCACGGCCACGGCCACGCGCCGGGTGGCACGGGACATCCTCCGGCAACTCGGCATGCGGAAGCCGTCGGGCTACAAAGGGTCGTTTTTCCGCCCGAACCTGGTGATCGGCTGCCGTAAGAAAGGCGAGGGAGACACACGGAGTGAGATCCTGTCCCTCGTTCGCCGCCACGCGGGAGAGAGTGGAATCATCTACTGCCTGTCGCGTCGGTCGGTGGAGTCGACAGCAGCATTCCTGGCGGCACGCGGAATCCGCGCAGTCCCGTATCACGCAGGCCTCTCCGATCGAGATAGAGAGGAGGCCCAGGAGGCCTTTGCCCGGGACGAGGCGGATGTCGTGGTGGCGACGATCGCTTTCGGTATGGGCATCGACAAGTCGAACGTACGCTTCGTCATCCACCGTGACATGCCGACGGATGTCGAGTCATGGTACCAGGAGATGGGTCGCGCCGGCCGGGACGGTCTTCCGAGCGAATGCGTGCTCTTCTATTCGTGGGCCGATGTGAAAGCGAGAGAGCGTTTTCTGAGCGAGATCGAGAGTCCCGAGATTCGCCGGGAGAAGCATCGGGCGACGGTACGCCTCTTCCGTATCGCCGATTCGACCGCATGCCGGCACCAGGCGATCGTTGCCCATTTCGACGAAGTGATCCAGCCGTGCCAGTTTTCCTGCGACGTCTGCTCGGGCGTCCGGGTCGCGGACCTCGTCGAGTCGTCTCCATCGTCGAGTGTCCGATCCCCGCGGTCGTCGGGACGGGGCAGGACGGCGCGGCGACCCGACCTCGAGGGCGGGAGGTCGCCGGCGGACCCCCTGTTCCAGAAGCTGCGTGTGCTGCGCAAGCGCCTGGCCGACGAACAGGGCGTACCCGCCTACATCGTCTTCAGCGACCAGGTGTTGTGGGATATGATCGATGCGCGGCCGGCCACTCTCGGTAGGATGCTCGACGTACCCGGCGTGGGGCCGGCCAAGCTCGAGCGTTACGGTGAGGCGTTCCTTGAGGCGCTGCGGGAAGAATGAAGTACTCCGAACGCGAGGCTCGCATGCCGAAGCCCGACTCGTACTATGCGGTGATCTTCGTATCGCAGCGGGCGAAGGTGGACCCGGCCTATGAAGTGATGGCTGAGAGGATGGTCGAGCTTGCCCGCAGCCAGCAGGGATTCCTCGGCGTCCAGAGCGTCCGCGGCCCCGACGGGTACGGAATCACCGTGTCGTACTCGACGGATGAGGCGGCGATCGCCGCGTGGAATAAGAATGCAGAGCACCTGCTGGCGCAGGCGCGCGGGCGCTCGGAGTGGTATGCCTCTTACGTTACGAGGTGCATGTCGCCCGGGTCGAGCGATCGTACGGGATGAAGGGCTCGCCGGCCTGAATCGTAGCGTTTGCGGAGGCGGGGTCGTGCGTACCGTCGCCCCGGAGTGTGAGAATTCTCACAGGGAGCAGGAGAACATGGTCAAGCTGTTCGATGTCGAAACGTCGGCCCCGGTCGGAGAGATCACGGAGGGTCAGCTCCTGTTCCTGATCGACCAGCTGGAGGAAACTTCGGAAACCGACCGCGACTATTACATCGACATGCCGACGCTGGCGCTGCTGCGGACCGAAGGAGCCGATGCCGAGCTCATCGAGGTGCTGGCGAAGGGCCTCGGTGAGCGCGAAGGCTACGAGGTGCGATGGGAGCGTTGAGCAGAAACGGATCGCGTTCGCACCGTCATCTCGTCGCGGTCGCTCTCCTCTCGGCGCTTCAGGCGCTCGGGTGCGATGTCGGCCGCGAACCCATCATCCTCCCGATCGACGAAGCCCTGGCGACGCAGCTTGAGCTCTACGAGACGCTTCCGGGAGACGCGCGGCTCGTGCTGGCAGGAGCGGATGAACCGGGCCGACGACTGACGATCCTCGGACGACTGGTGCGCGCCGAAACGGGCGAATCCCTCGCCGACAGGTCGATCGAGTTCTTCCAGGCGGATTCCGAAGGCTCGTACGACGAGAGCCAGCCGGGCGTGGAGTCGACCGCCCGGATTCGAGGATCCGTCCGGACGGATTCCGAGGGGCGATTCACGATCAGCACCGTGATGCCCGGAGATTACGGGTCCACCAGGCAGAATCGGCACGTGCACATCTCGGTGCCCGGGGCCGATCCCGAGGCTTACGATTTCTATTTCCGGCAATTCGTGAACGATGGCCTGCGTGCATGGGCCGAAAACTCGGACCAGGCGATTCTGCTGGACCTGCGGGTCTCGCCCTCCGGCATGCTCGTGGGAAGCGCGATCATACGCGCGAAGCGGTTCCAGCCGGGTCCCTGACGCCCGATCACCGTCTTCCAGCTTCTGGTCGCCATTCTCCCTTTACTCTCGTCTGGAGACGATCGCGCGGGCCTCGAAGGAGTTCGTCATCAGTTCATCGTTCCAATCGCCGGTCACGTGGATGAAGGCCTTCGCATCGTAGAGAAACGCCTTGATGAGATTGTGATTCAGATACACGTACAGACCCGGCTGCTTGAAGGTGTAGACCGCTGCCGCCGTGCCGCCGGCCACCACATCCCAGGATTCGAGTCCCTGGTCAGGCCGGTTGTTGAATTTCCCGTACGGCCAGACCCAGTCGCCATGCCCCCCGATGAGATGCGGATATGAAGGGTTGTTCGCCTGCGAGTGCAGAAACAGAACGGTCTCACCCACGGTTGCCTCGAGTCGGATTTCCTCGGTCAACGCGCCGTATCTGCCGTTGAATGCGATGTGCGAGGGCACGAGTCCCCTCATCACTTCCAGCATCGGCGCCATCTGCTCGGCGAAGCTCCGATACCTGTGCGACGTCCCGTCCGGCCTCATCGGCACGTAGTAGTCCTGCTCCCCGAAGTAGAAGACCCGGTCGTACCGGATCGGATCACCGTGTCCGTCGCGCAGCCCTTCACGGGGCAGGACGAGTATGCCTCCATTCCCGCCCGTGACGACGTGGTACGGAACCATTTGACCGCCGGGCGCACAGTGATAGACGAAGAAACCGGCCTTCTCGGCTCGCCACCGAAGGCCTGCTTCCTCGCCGGGCGCGATCTTCGTCAATTCACCACCGCCCAGAGCTCCGGTCGAGGCGTGGAAATCGATGTTGTGAAGCAGGACGTTCTCGGAACCGAGCTGGCGGAACAGCACGCTGTCGGTGGTTCCGTTGACGAGCGTGAGGTTCACCCAGTCCCATTGAAACACGACGGGAACCGGGCCCGGCACGCTGTTGTCGAACGCCATCTGCCAGACGAACACGCCGGGCGCGATTTCCACCTCACGCTCGACGATTTCCATGCGGACGTTCACGATCCTCGGAGGACCGCTTGCCACCTGCTCGTGATCGGGAAGGAATGGCGGAGCGACGAGTATCTGATTCACCGACTCGGCACTCGCGAGCGGAAAGTCGACGATCGCCGGGTCGGGGACGATCGACCAGCTGTCGTCGGCCGCTTCGGTGCAGGCGGTCGAGAGACTCAGGGCGAGCAACAGTGAGAATCTGCGCATCGCGTATCTCCCTCCGAGGCTGCGTGCGAACGCGATCGCGCGCGACCCGTTTCGACGAAGCGATGACTGGGGCGAGCACTGCCTTTATATTCACATATACTTATGATCTTTATTCCCGGGGCGCAAGCTCGAATTCCGTCGCCCTCCTCCCGCTGCGTGCACCAAGGGGATAGAGTGGTTCATGCTTCACACGCGCGGTGGCGATTCGGCCGAACTCATGCTGGGACGCTGGAGCGCCGGCGATACCGATCTGGACTCGCTCGCCTCGCTCCGACTCCCCTCGGATCTCGCGGAGGCGGCGCTCCGACGACTGCGCATCATCGCTCTCCTCTATTCGGCGATCTTCTTTCTGGCAGCGATTCTTCCGAACCTCCTCTGCCATCTGATCCGGTTCGTGGAACCCGCGGCCGTCTGCAGTCGCGGCTACTTCACCACACTGCGGACGATAGGCCCTCCGGTCCTATCCATCGTCGGCGGTCTGGCGGTCTACTTCCTCGTGCGATCCGATCGAACATCTGTTTCTGCGCGGCTGAAGATGGGTACGGTGTTTCAGGTGCTCGGAAGCTTCGGGATCGCCCTCTCCGAGTACCAGGGAATCGTCGCACCGATGTTGTACCGGGGGATGGAAACTCTGCCGGATGCCGGAACGTTCGGCCTCTCCTGGGTCGCGGCCTGGGTCCTGATGTTCACTACCGTCGTGCCGAACTCGCCGAGACGCGCCCTGGCGGCCGCGCTACTCTCCGTCAGCTCGGTGCCGATCGTCTTTTCTCTGTACACGGCGCTGGGCGTGAACACCGTGCGACTCGGGGCTCTCGAGTTCTTTTTCGCGCTGATCTTCCCGTACCTGCTGATCGCCGGCATGGCGTGGATTTCGGCACGCGTCGTCTATCGTCTCGGTCGGGAAGTACAGCGTGCACGACGTCTCGGCAGCTATCGGCTTACCGACAGACTCGGCGAAGGGGGAATGGGAGAGGTCTGGAGAGGCGAGCATCGCCTCCTGGCTCGCCCGGCCGCGATCAAGCTCATCCGACCGGAAGCGCTTGGCGCGGTGGACGAAGAGCAGCGTCAGGTCGCTCTCAGGCGATTCGAGCGGGAGGCGCAGGCGACGGCGGCCCTCACTTCACCGCATACCGTCGATCTCTATGATTTCGGCATCTCGGAAGATGGGACCTTCTTCGCGGTCATCGAACTGCTCGAGGGCTGCGACCTCGACAGCCTGGTCAGAAGATTCGGACCCCTTCCGGCGGAGCGCGTCGTTCATTTCCTGAGGCAGGCCTGCGACTCGCTGGCGGAGGCGCACGATTCCGGGCTCATCCACAGAGACGTGAAGCCGGCGAATATCTTCACCTGCCGGTTCGGTCGGTTCACCGACTGGATCAAGGTGTTGGACTTCGGGATGGTCAAGCTGGACGCGGGTGGGAAGGACCCCAAGCTCACGGGCGAGAGCGTCGCGGCCGGAACACCGGCCTTCATGCCTCCAGAGCAGGCCGTCGGCGGGCAGGTGGATGCTCGCTCGGACCTCTACGCGCTCGGGTGCGTCGCCTACTGGTTGCTGACCGGCGCACCCGTATTCAGCGGACGCACGCCGATGGACATGATCGTCCACCACGTGAAGACGGTGCCCGAACCGCCCTCATTCCGCACCGAGATGAAAGTCCCGAACGAGCTGGACAGCATCGTCCTCGAGTGTCTGGCAAAGTCACCGGGTGATCGCCCTGCGTCCGCCGACGAGCTCGAACGCCGCCTCGCCGGAGTTCCCCTCGAGCAGGAATGGGACACCGGAAGAGCCCGGGAGTGGTGGGCCCTGCACCTGCCGGACGCAGGGATCGGGGCCGAATCATGAGCGCGAAACCGCCCGTCGGGAAGAGCTGGCATGCCAGAATCGCGATCGTCAGTTTATATTGATCGAGTCTGCGGCGTTTTCGCGCTAAGCGGAATCGGCGCGTGGGTCCCCATCCACAAAGGAGCGTCTACATGAACTGGCTCGTCACCATAGTGATCGGCGGCATCGTCGGCTGGCTCGGCAGTCTCGTGATGAAGACCGACATGCAGATGGGGCTGATCGCGAATGTCATCGTCGGGATCATCGGATCCAGCCTCGGATTTTGGCTCGCCGGCGTGCTCGGTCTTTCGGCGACGGGCCCGATCATGGGCTGGGTGGTCGCGGTCGC
>JARRPS010000027.1:0-24169 GCA_037382625.1 Gemmatimonadota bacterium
AGCTCCGCCAACTGCGGCACTTCGTCATCGTTGAGCCCTCGCACCAGCACAGTGTTGATCTTCAACGGAGCGAACCCGGCCCGCTCCGCCGCATCCAAACCCGCCATGATCTCATCGAATACGCGAACAGGCCGGCGGGCGATTCGCTCGAATCGCTCGCGTCTGAGCGTGTCGAGGCTGATATTGACCCGGTCCACCCCCGCGAGTCGGAGCTCGGTAGCGAACCGCGGAAGCAGAATCCCGTTCGTCGAGAGCGAAATCTCCTCGAGTCCCTCCACCGCTCTCAGCAGCCGCACGAGAACGGGCAGATCCTTCCGAATCAGCGGCTCACCACCGGTAATCCTTACGCGCCGCAGTCCCATTCCCACCAACTCCCGGACTACCGCGGCGATTTCCTCATAGGTCAGAAGCTCGGCCCGGGGAATCCACTCGAACCCCTCGACCGGCATACAGTAGGTACAGCGCAGGTTGCACTTGTCGATCACCGAAATACGCAAATAGTCGATCGTGCGACCCAGACCGTCTTTCATTGGTGGCCTCCCGCTCCGGTATCGGGTCTCACCCCGTCCAACCACTCCGTCGAGCCATCCGCGTATTCCTCCTTCTTCCAGATCGGCAGCCGGGTCTTCACCTGCTCGATGACATATCGCGCCGCGTCGAAGGCGTCCGACCTGTGAGCCGCTGAAACGGCAATCGCCACGCTGACCTCCCCGATCTCGAGCGTTCCCGTCCTGTGCAGGACCGCAACCGATCGGGCATGGTGAGCCTCGATCGCTTCGCCGACGATCTCGCGCAGCGTCTCGTCCGCCATCTCCGGATAGGCCTCATAGTGCAGCCGGACGACCTCCCGTCCGCGGTTGCGGGTTCTCACCCGTCCCTCGAAGCACACGATGGCCCCGTCCTCTCGCGAAGTGACCCGATCGAGGAGATCCGCCGAGGAAATGGGACGATCGACGACGCGCGCGAGGAGCCCCGACTCACCCACCGGCCACCGGAGGGATGAGGGCGATCTCATCGCCGTCGGACACCGGACACGACCCGTCGACGTAGCGCCGATTCACGGCCACTGCCGGGCGGCCGGGGAGAGCCTCCAGCTCCGGCAATCGGCGCAGCCGGTTCAGGATGTCTTCGACGCGTGCCCCGTCGGGCAGGGACAGCTCCACGCTCCGGGCCCCGAACAGTTCCCGATAGTGGCCGAACAACAGGACCCGGATCGGGATCTCGCCAGCCGTCATTTCGATGGCCGACCCTTCTCGATCGCTTCCCCTGGAGCCGCCTCCGGCCGTCCACCATCACCCGCCGGGATCTCCGTCGCCAGCAGCGTGAGGAGCTTTCCGAGCGCATCGTTGCGGCGGAGGGTGCTGACCCTCACCCGGGTCCCCTGCCCCTCCGGATCCGGGAACGCCGAGACGGCAACCGTACTGCGGAATGTCTCCACCGCGAGGTGGTCCTCTCCCTGCTCGACGACCGTCGCGGGAAGAGGCGACTGTGGATCCGTGAAGAACCGCTTCGCGACCCCGATCGCCGCCTCCGGATCCAGCGCGGTGATAGTCTCACTGATCATCGATCTTGACCCTTTCGGCCTGCTTGACGCCTTCGTTGCGCCAGGAATACGTTCTCAACAGCCGTACCGGGTCCCCATGCCGCCCGGACGCCGGGACCCTCGCGGAGCGCGGGGCGCAAACTATCGCCCCCTCCTATCCGCTTCAATTACCCGACGCGGGAGTTTTCGTGCGATTCTCCAGCAATGTCTCCGCTCTGAAGCCCTCGGCGACCCTGGCCATCACGGCGCGCGCCCGGAAGCTGCGGTCCGAGGGCCGTTCGATAATCGACCTTTCCGCCGGCGAACCTTCTTTCGCCACCCCCGAAGTCGCGGCCGAGGGATCGGCCGCCGCGGTCCGGGCCGGTCGGACCGGCTACCCACCGACGGCGGGGTTCCCCGAGCTGCGTGAGGGGGTGACGCGCTACCTGATCGAGACCTCCGCCCATGCCCCGGATGATCCGAGCGGTGTGTTGGTCAGCGCGGGAGTGAAGCAGGCTCTCTTCAACCTCTGCTTTTCCCTCTTCGGGGAGGGAGATGAGGTGCTGATTCCGGCGCCGTTCTGGACTTCATATCTGGCGATCGTCGAGCTCTCGCGCGCAACACCGGTGATCGTGCCCACGGAGTTCGAGGAGGGGTTCGCCCTCACCGTCGACCGCCTGGAATCGATGCGCACGGAGGCGACTCGCGGGCTCTTTCTCAACAGCCCGTCCAATCCCTCGGGAGCCGTGATGAATCAGGCGACCCTCGAGCAGATCTGCTCCTGGGCCGGAGAACACGGAATCTGGATTCTCTCCGATGAGATTTATCGGCGCCTCCACTACGACAGATCGCCCGCCCCGTCGGTGTTCGACGTGCAAGACCGACCCGACCACGTGGTGGCGATGGACGGCATGTCCAAAGCCTTTTCGATGCCCGGCTGGCGCATTGGCTGGGCCGTCGGCCCTGCGGAGCTGATCAAGAAGGCGGCGGATCTGCAGAGTCAGACGACTTCCGCCGCGGCCGGGCCGTCACAGTTCGCGGCCGCAGCCGTCCTCGCCTCCGAAGGACGGGAGAGGGTCATCGCCGACTTCCAGACGATATTGGACCGGCGCCGCAGATCGGCGCACGCCGAGCTCCAGGGGATCGAGGGCTTCGAAGTCCCGTTGCCGCCGGGCGCGATTTACCTGTACGGTCGGATCGGAGGCCGTGAAAGCTCGGCGGAAGTGGCGGAGGCGCTTCTCCAGGAGACGGGGATCGCATCTGTCCCGGGTGAGGCGTTCGGGACCCCGGGATTTTTGAGGCTCAACTTCTCGGTAGAGGACGAGGTTCTCGCCCGGGGAGCCGAGTTGCTGAGGGACTGGTTCTCTTCACGCTGAATCCCGAATCGGACGCCCCGCGGACTCGAGCGGGAGGAAGTCCGCGGAGCGCACGACACATCCGGGAGTCCTGCCTCAGGACGTCTGCCGGTCGACTTCCGCCTTGAACAACCGCGATGGCTTGAAGACAGGAACCGCCCGGGATGGGACCTCGACCGTTTCGCCGGTCCGCGGATTGCGCGCGATGCGCGGCCGCCGTTCACGCACCTTGAAGGTGCCGAATCCCCGGATCTCGATGTGCTCTCCGTTGGCGAGAGCGAGCTTCACCGCGTTGAGAAAGGCGTCGACGACGGCACCGCAATCCTTCTTTGTCACGCCCGGCCCGATCGCTTCGTATACCTGTTCTACCAGGTCCGCTTTCGTCATGGCAGATCTCCTCTCAGCGCGAGTTCGAGGCGCCATCGAGGCGCCCGTGCGTCATGGCCATTCATATCTCAGTCGGGGCGCAGTGGGCGCTCCCGTGGTGACCGGCGAAATCCAGCTCGCAAGCCGCGATTCCTCGATGCCTCCCAGCAGAAGATCCAGCAGCCCGGCCCGCTGGCGCGTCGGGCGGACGGTACGGGGGTTCGGGCCCAGACCTGCCATCCGACCCGCCGTGTCGAGGGCGTCCTGCAGGGTTCCGAGCCGATCGACCAGCCCTTCCTCGAGGGCGCGCTCGCCCGAGTAGATCCGGCCATCCGCCAGTTCCTCGACGCGTGGTCTGGCCAGGTCACGTCCCGCTACGACCGCGTCGACGAACTGGTTCCACACATCGTCCACGAGGTCCTGCAGCACCCGACGCTCCTCCTCGGACAGTTCGCGCACGGGAGATCCGATATCCTTCAGCCGTCCGCTCTTCACGACTTCCAGCTCCACCCCGACCTTCCGGAAGAGCTCTTCGGCGTTCGGAAACTGCATGATCACGCCGATCGAGCCCGTGATCGAGCCGGGAAGCGCGAAGATCGAGTCTGCCGGAAGCGCCACGTAGTACCCGCCCGACGCCCCTACATCCCCGATCCACGCGATCAGCGGCCGGTCGTCCTCCCGTCGCAACCGCTCCAGTGCGCCGTGGATCGCCTGCGACGCGCCGACGCCTCCGCCCGGTGATCGGATCTCGATCACGAACGCCCGTACGGACGGGTCTTCGCGAAAGGTGTGAAGGTCGTCGACGAACCGCTTCTCGGATTCGATGATCCCCGAAATCGAGAGTACCGCCACCCGTTCCTGCGTCAGCCCGGGCATGCGACCCCCGAACAGCAGTCGCGCTGAGAGAATCGCTCCCGACGCGAAGAGAAGCAGAATCAGAAATATGCCGAGTGTACCGCTTCGTGGCTGCAAGCCCTTATGCCCCCAGAGGATCGGGAAGGCACGAGGCGTGTCGAGGTTTGGAAGAGCCCGCCACGCCCTCCGCCGAGGAAGAAACGTAGCTGCGGGCCTCGATTCCTGTCAACCAGTTGCGGAATCGGTACTTGCGTTGATCGCCTCCACGAACTGATCGAACAGGTACCGGCTGTCGTGCGGTCCCGGCGCCGCCTCGGGGTGGTATTGCACCGCGAACGCGGGAAATTCTTCGTGGGCAACGCCTTCGATCGTTCCATCATTCAGGTTCCGGTGCGTGACTCGCAGCCCCGGCGCTCCCGCCACCCCATCCCCGTCCCCTTCGATCGCGAAGCCGTGATTCTGCGACGTGATCTCCACGGCACCCGTATCCACGTTCCGGACGGGGTGGTTTCCGCCCCGATGACCGTAAGGGAGCTTCCAGGTCCGTCCGCCGAAGGCCCGGGCGAGGAGCTGGCACCCCAAACAGATTCCGAATACCGGCAGACCCGCAGCGACCAGCGTCCGGATCTTCTCTGCCGCTCCGTGGATCGCTTCCGGATCCCCCGGACCATTGGAAACGAAAATCCCGGCTGGACGTGCAGCGAGGATTTCCTCGACCGGAACGGCGGCAGGCTCCACGCGGACTCTGAAGCCGGCATCGGCGATCAGGTCCAGGCTTCTTCGCTTCACTCCGTAGTCGAGGCAGACCACGGTGCCCCGTTCCCGGCCCCGCGGCTCCACCTCGTAGGCGGTCGGAGTCGAGACACCCGTCGCCAGATCCCGACCCTGCATCACGGGCTCCGCACGAAGTCGCTCGAGACCGCGCTCATCGCTCCAGTCACCCGGCATGATCAGGCCGCGCATGGCGCCGAGCTCCCGCACGTGTCGAGTCACCGCCCGCGTATCGACCTCCACGAGCGCAGGGATTCCGTGGCGCGCGAGATAATCGGTGAGTGCTCCCTCTGCCCGCCAGGATCGCCCGGCACGGGCGAGTTCGCGAACGACGAAGCCGCCTACCCACGGCCGCCTCGACTGCGCATCTTCCTCCGTCACGCCGTAGTTGCCGATCATCGGTGCCGTCATCACGACGATCTGTCCCGCGAACGACGGGTCGGTCAGAACCTCCTGATAACCCGTCAGATTCGTCGTGAATGCGACCTCTCCGGCACCCGGATCCCCACTTCCGGCCAGACGTCCCGGAAACCGCCGTCCGTCCTCCAGCAACAGGGCTCCGTCCTGGTCTTGCGTCAGCGGCACGGGCTTCGTCCCTTCAGGCTCGAATCTCAAGTCGGCACCACCCCATGGGGCGCGCATTGTCCGAGAAAACGGTGTATATCTACGCAGACGAGTCCTGTCTGGGCAACCAGTTCCGGGACCGCTCGCGTCCCGGGGCCGCCGCGGGACTGATCGAACGCTTCGACACGCGACGCGGATGGTACCGGAGGGACTACGCGGTCTTCGAAGCGGACACGACGAACAACCGGATGGCGATTCGCTCGGCGATCGTCGGTCTCGAGAGTCTGAAGCGGCCGTGTGATGTCGTATTCACTTCGGACAGTCAGTACCTCGTCAGAGGAATGTCCGAGTGGGTTCACGGCTGGGCGAGGAAGGGCTGGAAGCGCAGAGGCGGCCCCATCGAGAATCTCGAGTCCTGGCGGAAGCTGGTGGAATGCACGCGGCCCCATCGGATCGAATGGCGCTGGGTACGGGGGCATGCCGATCACCCCAAGAACGAGTACGCGAACGACCTCGCCATTCAGACCGCTCGCGAAGGACGATCGCCTGAGGGTCTGGTACCCTCAGGCTTCGAAGCCTGGATCGCGGAAAAGCAGGAGGAGGGGAAGTATCTCGACTTCCTCGATCTCCCACCCGACGCTCCCTTCCGTCCCGCACCGCCAGCGCCGGAATGAACAACGGGCCGCTCTCCCGAGCGGCCCGTTCGATCTCCTCGTCCTTCCCGGCCGGTGACCCGCGGTCCACGCGACATGCATCGCGCCGGACGCGGAAATCAGCTTCCGCCGTCCTCCCCCTCCGATGCATCCGGGGAAACCGGAGCAGGCGGATTCGCCGCTTCCGTTCCACCGGCATCTTCGAGCATGGACGGAGGCGCTTCTCCCTCGGACTCCAGCACAGAGGTCGGCGCGGCGCCCGGGGACTGGAATTCCGACCGGAGAATCGACTCCGCCGGGCCCGAAGTGCGGGCCGAGAGAATCGCGAGCAGCAGGGCGAGCCCGAGAAAGACCCCCCCGCCGATCCATGTAGACCGCGTCAGGACGGTGGCCGCCTGCCGCCCGCCCATGATCGAATCCGTGGAGGACGAGGCGCCACCGAACTCGGCCGCAAGTCCTCCTCCCTTCCCCGACTGCAGCAGGATGACCCCGATGAGAAAGAGGGCCACCAGGCTGATGAGAACCACGAGTAACGTAAACATCCGTCCCCAGTCTTCAGTGCACAAAAAATACTCTGCGGGCCATCGGACCCGCAGAGAGGGAAAACGTAGCGCAGTGTCCGCATAGCGTCAACGTCGACGGTGCGGTATCAGCCGGGCGTCAGAGAAACCTGGCAGATCGCCGCGAAGGCCTCCGAATCGAGGCTCGCTCCTCCGACCAGCACGCCGTTCACGCCGGGCGCCGCCATCAGTTCCCCGATGTTGTTCGGCTTCACGCTTCCGCCGTACAGGATCACGGCGACCTCGGCCATCCCCGAATCTGCTCCCGCCTCGATCGCCGCGCGCACGATTCCATGCGCTTCCGCGGCATCGGCCGGCGATGCCGTGCGACCGGTTCCGATCGCCCACACCGGTTCGTAGGCCCACGCCAGTCGTTCGGCCGGCACCGCCGAAAGCACCGTCCGGACCTGTCGATCGAGAACGGCCGCGAGCTGGCCCGCCTCCCGCTCTTCCAAGGTCTCTCCAATGCATACGATCGGCTGCAGCCCGGCTTCGAGAATCCGGGTCGTCTTTTCGGCGACGATCGCGTCATCATCTCCGAACTCCCGACGGCGCTCGGAGTGGCCGGCTAACGCCCACGTAGCGCCGGCTTCCGCGGCCATCTGCGCAGACACGGCACCGGTGTGGGCCCCCTCCACCTCCTGGTGGACATCCTGGACCCCGACCTCGAGATCCGGTCGTGAGGAGGAAGCCCGGAGAAAAGCCTCGACACTGATCGAGGGAGGAAAGAAGACGATGCGGCGATCCTCCCGGGGCTCGTAGATCGACTGGAAGGAGTCGAGAAACTCCTTCGTCTGACGGGGGCCCTTGAACATCTTCCAGTTGGCCGCGAACAGCGGCGTCTGAGACTCGTTCATCTGCCTACCTTGTCGAGGGCTTCGAGACCGGGCAGCACGCCGTGCGCCAGGTATTCCAGGGCGGCACCGCCACCCGTAGACACATGCGACACCGCGCTCGAGAGACCGGCCTGACGGATCGCGCTCGCGGAGTCGCCTCCGCCCACCACGGTGAACGCGCCCTCCGCGGTCGCCTCCGCGGCGGCGCGGGCGACCGCGACCGTCCCGGAGTCGAACCCGGGGCGCTCGAACAGGCCCATCGGTCCATTCCAGAAAAAGGTCCGACTCTGCTGGATCGCGTGCTCGAAGGTCTCGCGCGTCAGAGGGCCGATGTCGAACGCCGCCCTTTCCGGCGGCACACGGTCCGCTCTCACGATCTTCGACAGGGTAGCGTCGGGCGCTCCCGCTTCGGCCACGACGAGGTCAGAAGGAAGGCTGAGTCGGTGCTCCGGGCGCCGGAGAAACTCCGCGGCAACATCCAGAGCCTCCTCTTCGACCAGCGAGCTTCCCATATCGTGGCCCTCGGCCTTCAGAAAGGTGTTGGCCATGGCTCCGCCGATCAGGACCGCGTCTGCTCGCTCGAGAAACGCCTCGATCAACGGGATCTTGTCCGAGATCTTGGCGCCGCCGAACGCGACCACGAAGGGCCTGCCCTTCGGATTGCGCAGCTCGGCGAACGCCTCGAGCTCGGACTCGACCAGCAGGCCGGCGACCGCCGGATCGAGCAGTTCCGCCACTCCGACCACCGATGCGTGTGCCCGGTGCGTGCTCCCGAACGCGTCATTCACGAACAGGTCGCCGAGTCGGGCGAGGCGCTCGGAGAGACCCGGATCGTTCGTCGTCTCGCCGGGGAGAAACCGTGTATTCTCCAGCAGCAGCACCGACCCGGGCTCGAGCGTCATCGTTGCCGCCACGGCCGCGTCCGTGTCCGTCTCCGGCAGAAAGCGCACGGGGGCTCCGAGGAGATCGGCCAGAATCGGAGCGACCGGCGCGAGAGAGTACCGGGATACCACCTCCCCCTTTGGCCTGCCCAGGTGCGAAAGGAGGACCGGACGGGCACCGCGCTCGAGCAGATACTTCAGAGTCGGGAGGCTCGCCTCGATCCGGTTCGTGTCGCGCACGGTACCGTCCTCGTCCATCGGGACATTGAAGTCCACGCGGACGAGAACCCGGCGGCCCTCGAGGGTCGCCGGGTCCAGGTCCCGGATAGTTCTCGTTCGCATGCCGCCTCCCGGATCAAAGGTGCTCGCCGATCCGGCGCGCGAGGTCGACGCAACGAGTCGAGTATCCCCATTCGTTGTCGTACCAGGAGACCACCTTGACGAGATTCCCATCCACGACGGCAGTGAACAGCGCGTCGACGATGGAGCTGCGTGGATCGCCGATGTAGTCCACCGAGACCAGAGGCGACTCCTCGTACCCGAGGATGCCCGCGAGCGCACCCTCCGACGCCGCCCGCATGGCGGCATTGACTTCGTCGACGCTCGTGTCCTTCTCGACGGTCGCCACCAGGTCCACGATCGAGACGTTCGGCGTCGGAACGCGCATCGCCATGCCGTCGATCTTTCCTTTGACCGCGGGAAGCACCAGCCCGGTCGCCTTGGCCGCCCCCGTCGTAGTCGGAATGATCGAAACCGCCGCCGCTCTGGCACGGCGAAGGTCCTTGTGCGGAAGATCCAGAATGCTCTGGTCGTTCGTGTAACTGTGAACGGTCGTCATCAGGCCGTTGCGGAAGCCGAACGAATCCAGGAGCACCTTGACGACGGGTGCCACGCAGTTCGTGGTGCAGGATGCGTTGGAGATGATGTTGTCGGTGGAGGGATCGTAGTTCTGATCGTTCACCCCGAGCACGATGGTGATGTCCGGATCCACGGCGGGAGCGGTGACCACGACCTTCTTCGCACCGGCATCGAGGTGTTTCTGCGCGTCGGGCCGCTTTCGGAAGAGACCGGTCGCTTCGAACACGATGTCGACGTCGAGGTCGCCCCACGGGAGCTTCGCCGGGTCCCGCTCCGAGAGAACCGTGAACCGCTCCCCATCGATCACCAGATCGTTGCCGTCGACCTCGACCGTACCATCGAAGCGTCCGTGGACCGAGTCGTAGCTGAAGAGGTGGGCGAGGGTCGTGGCATCGGTCAGGTCGTTGATGGCTACGACATCGAGGTCTCCCAGCCCCTGCTGCAGCGCCGAGCGGAGGATGTTGCGACCGATCCGGCCGAATCCATTGATCGCGATCTTCACCGACATATCGTTTCTCCTCGATGCTGAGGGAGTGGACAGATTTACCCGGAGCCCGCGTGCGCCGGAGATCTCACAGGTTGCAGGGAAAAGATGCCGCGGACAAGTCCCCTTCGGGTCAGGCGACGGGGCTGCGTGGGGGCGTGCGGGCGAAGCTCACGGCTCCCGCACAGGGGATCCCGGCGGCGATCACCGCCTGGCAGCAGGCAGCGAGTGTCGCGCCGGTCGTGATGACGTCGTCCACGAGTAGCACGGTCGGTCCCGACGGGTCGAATCGGCCGGAGGCCAGCCGAAAGACCCCGGCGACGTTGTGAGCCCGCTCCTGCCGGTCCGAACGCGCTTGCCGGCGCCCCGTTCGAGTTCGAGTGAGAATCGGCCCTACGGACCAGCCAAGCTGTCTCCCCAACCCTTCGGCGAGCAGGAGCGACTGATTGTAGCCCCGTTCCCGCAGCCGTGACGGCGTCAAGGGCACTGGCACGAGAAGGGCGGGCGACGGACACACGCGTCCGGCGGCCGGAGCCATCAGAGCGCCCATTCGAGCCCCCAGCGACGTCCACCCCCCGTACTTCAGACCGTGCACCAGGCGCTTCGCAATCGGCGAGAGGAGAAACGCCGACTCGGCCCGAAGCAGCGCTTCCGGCCACTCTGCGCACTCGGCGCAGGAACCCGGCGCAGAAAGATCGGGGAGACGGGTGAATCCGCAGCGCGGACATCGCGGCGCAGGAATCTCGGGGAGTCGGGTTTCGCACGAGCCGCACAGCGGTGCGCGTCCCGACTCCATCGCGGCCGAACACGACACACAGACCTGCGGAAGGAGGGCATCGAAGGCCTGTTCTGCGAGTCGGATTCCCCTCCGGGCGACCCGCAGCCCGACGCTGCGATTTTCGATGGTCGCCCATCCATTCCGTGTCCGTATCCGAGGAATCACTTCCTGGCGGCCTCTTCAAGTGCATCCTGCATCTCGGTGCGCACCCGGGCCGGGACTCTGGCACCGATCCAGCGCTCGAGGGAGAGGACCCCCTGCTCGAGCAGCACCCGCATGCCGTCCTCCGCCGTCCAGCCGCAGGTGCGGGCGTGGTGAGTCCAGGCGGTACCGCCGGGGCGGTATACGAGATCGAGCGCGTGTCCCGGCTCGAAATCCGTGAGGGAGATCGGCAGCGGATCACCTTCGGCGAGTCCGAGACTCGTCGCCTGGACGACAAGGTCCCAGCTCCCGGTGCCCGGCCCGGGCTCCGCTCTGCCGACCCGAGGATCGCCGAGGGAGGAAACCAGTCTGAAGAGCTTCTCCTCGGTTCGATTCCGGACGTCCACGCGGCCCGCGCCCGCAGCGAGAGCGGCGACCACGGCCGCCACGGCCGCGCCGCCCGCTCCCACGATCAGTACGCGGGCTCCGACCGGGTCGAATCCGGGCATCGACTCGATAACGCTTCGGATGCCACCCGCATCCGTGTTGTCCCCCGACAATCGACCTGCCGCGTCGAGCCAGAAACAATTGCAGGCCCCGGTACGTCGCACGACTCCGGTCGCGATCTCCAGAAGTCCCGCGGCTCGGCTCTTGTGAGGCACCGTGACGTTGCCCCCGCCCTGCCCGGCGAACCGGCGCATGGCGGCGTCCAACGCTTCCGGTCGATCGGAGGGTATCCTGACGAGCTCGTAGCTCGCCTCGAGCCCGAGCTCACGGAAGGCGGCGCGGTGCATCACCGGCGACAGGGAATGCGCCACCGGATCGCCGATCAGACCGAACCGCAGCGCCCGCTGCGCCGATGGCTCGTTCATGGCGACTTCGGGCACACCACGCCCACCGGCTCAGTCGCTCCGCTCATCGGCGATCCGATCCAGCAGCGCGTCGACGCATTCGGAGATCGCTTCCCACGTCTCTTCATATTCGGCGAGCCCCGCCCCGAACGGATCCGGTATGCCCGCACCATGAGCGGGATGCCCTTCGGGCAGAACGGAAGACGCGAGGATCACGACGGCCCGGGGATCGAGACGCAGGACCTCCCTCGCATGTCGTTCGGTCAACGCGACCACCAGATCGGCCTCGTCCGTATCTGCGCGCGACTGCCTGCGCCCCGGCCGATGCGGGAGCGCATTCGGCGGCTGAAGTTCCCGCCGAACTCGCCGCGACGCCTTCGAGTCCGAGCTGCTCGGCGCGGATCCGCGCCAGCAACTCGGCCATCGGGCTTCGGCAGGTGTTCCCCGTGCAGACGAACAGGACTCTGAAGGGCGTCATGGTGAGCCCTCTTCCTCCCTCGGCGTGGCCTCGCCGATCAGCTTCTCGATCTGCTCGCGGCGAATCGCACCGACGCGAAGGATCCGCGGCACACTCTCGCGCAGCGAAAGCAGGGTAGAGGTCGGCGGACCGGGCAGGTCGCCCGCCGAGAGAAGGTGCAGCGGGCGATCGAGCTCCGGCATGGCCTCCAGCACGCGTCGGGCGTCGCGCACGGTATGCGCCGGCGGATCACCGGTGAGATTCAAGCTCGTGGACCCGATTCCAATTCCGAAGCGGAAGAGGAGTTGCCGCATGACCGGGTGCGCTTCCGCCCGAACCGCCAGTCCCTCCTCGGATCCGTCATCCAGGATCAGTGTCAGAGGACCGGGCCAGAAGGCCTCCGCGAGAAGCTCGGCCTTCTCGCTCCACCGAATGGTGGGGTGCAGATCAAGCAGTTGCTCCGCATCGTACACGAGACGCAGAATCGGGACGGACTCCGCCCTTCCCTTCAGTCGGGCCACGATGGGGTCGGTCCGGCGCTCCGAACCGCCGATTCCGTACACGGAGGTAGTCGGATGCACCAGCACGGCGCCGCTCTCCAGTGCCGCGCACGCTGCGTCCTCCCAGCCGGGATCCTCGCGGCCCCTGATCTCGACGAAGGTGGCCACGCCCTCAGTCGTCCCCGGCCGTCGGAGGCTCGATGCCTGCGAGGTGGGTCTGTCCGGCGGCGACCAGCCACTCCGCCAGCGCGAAATCGGTCTGCGTGGTGATCTTGAGGTTCAGGGGATCGCCGTCGACCACCTTCACCGGCACTCCATAGCGTTCCGCGAGCGCCGCGTCGTCGGTTCCGCCCGCCGCCTCCCGGGCGGCCCGGGCATGGAGATCACGCAGGAGTCCGACAGGAAACGCCTGGGGAGTCTGAGCGGCACGCAGGCGCTCCCGGTCCAGGGTGGCCAGGACCCGCGAACCGGCGTCGATCATCTTCACGGTGTCGGTGACGCGGAGGCCCGGAATCGCGGGTCCCTGAGAACTCGCCTCGAGCACCCTGTCGATCAGCGCGGCGGTCACGAACGGACGGGCCCCGTCGTGCACGAGTACCGCCTCGCTCCTCCCGGAGATCGCTGAGAGGCCCAGCGCTACGGATTCGCGTCGGGTTTCGCCTCCCGCGATCAGGCGGTCTGCGAGCGCCGCGAGCCAGGGCGGCGGGATCTCCGCGACCGAGGCGGGCACGACGATCACCAGCTCCGACACCGCGGGGTGTCGTCTCAGCGTGTGACCGCTCCACGCCAGAACCGGCGCCTCGCCGAGCCGCCGGAACTGCTTCGGTTCGCCACCGATTCGGGAGCCCGTTCCGGCGGCGACGATCAAGGCCGCGGCGCTCAGCGGGCCTCCCACAGATCGAGCGCCTCGGACAGCGTATTCGCATACCGGACGACTTCGATCTTCCCCAGCGAGGGTCGCAAGGCCGCGGGCAGGACGACGGAATCGAACCCCGCCCGGACCGCGGCACCGACCCGGGTCTCGGCATGCGAAATGGCGCGGAGCTCGCCGCCGAGTCCGATCTCGGCGACGAACGCGACACCTCCCGGAATCGGTCGATCGAGGCTCGCCGAAGCGAGCGCCGCCGCCACAGCGAGGTCAGCCGCCGGGTCGGTGAGGCGAAGGCCTCCGATCACGCTGAGGAACACATCGCTGTCCCCCAGATCGAGGCCCGCACGCCGCTCGAGGACGGCGAGCAGGATCGTGAGCCGACGCGGCGGGAACCCGGTGGCGATCCGCTGCGGAGTCGAGTAGCGGGAGCGTGAGGTGAGCGCCTGGATCTCCGCTGGGAGGGGACGGGTGCCGTGCAGTGGTACGGCCACGGCCGAGCCGCTGACCCCTTCCGGCCGGTCCTCGACGAACAGACCGGCTGGATCCGCGACCGGCTCGAGGCCGGATCCTGTCATTCGAAAGACCGCGAGCTCATCGACGCTCCCGAAACGATTCTTGCTCCCGCGCAGCAACCGGTGCTCCCCCAGACGATGTCCCTCGAAGTGGAGGACGACATCCACGAGGTGCTCGAGCGTGCGAGGGCCAGCGTGCGAACCGCCCTTGGTCACGTGGCCGACGAGAAAGGTGGCGGCGCCAGTCGACTTCGCGAGCGCCTGGAGCGCGGCCGAACAGGCGCGAACCTGCGTGACGGTCCCCGGTGCGGACGTCAGATCCGTGCTCCACATCGTCTGAATCGAGTCGACACAAACGAGATCCGGCGCCTCCGCTCCGACTGCGGTCACGACATCCTCGAGCCGATCGGTGGCGAGGAATCGAATTCCGGATGTTCCTGAACCGAGCCGCGCCGCGCGGAGGCCCACCTGCTCCCTCGACTCTTCACCGGACACGTACAGAACCCGGGCACCCCCGAGGTGAGCGCGACCGGCGAGCTGCAGCAGGAGCGTCGACTTGCCGACCCCGGGGGCGCCACCGAGCAACAGGACGGACCCCGGCACGAGCCCTCCCCCCAGCACCCGGTCTAGATCACCGAAGCCGAGGGAGCGCCGCTCCCGACGGGGCGCATCCGCCGAAGCGTCTCCAAGACCGCTGACCTCCGGCGTCGAAGCTCCCAGCGACGGTCCCGTGCCACGGCTGTGGCCGGTCCGTGTCGCTGCCGGCGCCTCGACCAGCGTGTTCCAGGCGCCGCACGAGGGACATTTCCCCTCCCAGCGCAGCGACTCTCCGCCACAGTCGCGACAGAAGAAGAGCGTGCGGGTCTTCAGCTTTCGGGCCCCCTTCGTGCCAGAGACTCGAACAGGGTGTACGGCTTGTGGAAATAGAGGTGCACCGTGCCCGTCGGCCCGTTCCGTTGCTTCCCCACGATCAGCTCCGCCCGGCCCTCGATCGACTCGCCCTTGTCGTCGAGCATGTCGCCGTCCTTACGGTAGGCTTCCTCGCGATATACGAACATCACCAGGTCCGCGTCCTGCTCGATCGCCCCGGACTCGCGGAGATCCGCCAGCATCGGTCGCTTGTCGGTGCGCTGTTCCGGTCCGCGGGAGAGCTGCGAGAGCGCGATCACGGGAATGTTCAGCTCCTTCGCTACTGCCTTGAGAGATCGTGAAATAGCGCTGATCTCCTGCTGTCGATTCTCGACGTTGCGAGGGCCCGCCATCAGCTGCAGATAGTCCACGACCAGCATGCCGAGATTCGTCTCGGAGGCGAGGCGGCGGGCCTTCGCACGGACCTCGTTCGGAGTGATGGCGGGCGTATCGTCGATCCAGATCGGCGCCGTGTTCAGGTGCCCGGCCGCGGTCGCGAGCCGGGCATACTCATCGTCCTGGAGCCTGCCGCGCCGGAGGCGGCCGGAGTCGACCCTTCCTTCGGCGCACAGAAGCCGCTGCACCAGCTGTTCCTTCGACATCTCCAGGGAGAACACGGCGACCGGCACGTCCTGCTCGATCGCGGCGTGCTGGGCGAAGTTCAAGGCCAGGGCCGTCTTTCCCATCGAGGGTCGACCCGCCACGACGACCAGGTCTCCCGGCTGAAAGCCCGCCGTCATGTTGTCCAGGTCCGGAAAACCCGCGGCGATGCCGGTGACAGATCCAGGGCTCCTCTGCAGCTCCTCGATTCGCTCGAACGTGGGCCAGAGGATCTCCTTGATCCACACGAATCCCTGCCGCTCGGAGGACTGCGCGATCTGGAAGATCCTCTGCTCCGCCCGATCCAGCGTGTCGTCGACCTCGCCCGCCGGCGCCTCGTACGCGTCCTGGATGATGTCCGTCGACGCCTCGATGAGCTTTCGAAGGACCGCCTTGTCCTGCAGGATCCGGCAGTGATACTCGATGTTGGCCGCCGTGGGCACGGCGTCGACGAGTCGGGCCAGGTAGGACATCCCTCCCGCCCCTTCGAGCTCTCCCGCGCTCTTCAGTTCGTCCGACAGCGTGACCGCGTCGATCACCTCGCCTCGCGAATAGAGCCGTATCATGGCACGGAAGACACGTCGATTCGACTCGCGATAGAAGGAGGAGTCGTCGACCATTTCTACGGCGCGGGCGACGGCATCTCCGTCGATCAGCATCGCGGAGAGCACCGAGATCTCGGCTTCCTCGGACCAGGGCGGCTGCCTTGCGCCCTGGATTCCGCGATCGGACGTCATCGAAACCCCCGCTTCAGCCATCGTTCCTTCCCGGGTTCGAGCGAAACCGCATCAGACCTCACCGAGCCCTTCGCTCGACGGCGCGCTCTGATCCGTTCGCGGGTCGCCATCCAGAATCGCCCTCACGCGCTGGAGATCCTCCCACGTGGGTCGGATCCAGCCCGGATTCCGCAGCAGGGCGGCCGGATGATAGGTAACGACCAGCGGTCGTCCTTCATACTGGTGAACACGCCGTCGCATCTTCCCCAGAGATTCGTTCGCCTCCAGAAGGGTTCGTGCAGCGAATGTGCCGAATGCGATCACGATCTCCGGGTCCACGAGCGACAGCTGCCGTCGGAGAAACGGAGAGCAACTCTCGATCTCTTCGGGACGAGGATTGCGATTCCCGGGCGGCCGGCATTTCAGGACGTTACAGATGAACACCCCCGAGCGCCCGAGCCCGACCGAAGCCAGCAGGCGGTCGAGGAGCTGGCCGGCACGCCCCACGAAAGGAAGACCGGTCTCGTCCTCCTTCTGGCCGGGTGCCTCGCCTACGCACATGACGCGCGCATCGCGCGAGCCGTCGGCAAAGACCGGCCGAGTGCGCGTCGCATGCAGCCCGCAGCGAGTGCATGCATCGGCGACCGCCCGGAGCCGCTCGAGATCTCCGAGCTCCATGATCTCTTCGGCGCTGCCGTCTCGGGCCAATCGCGCCAGTTCCTCGTCCAGTGGGGCCGCCCTGACGGTCGCCGACCGCACCGTGTCGACGGCTGCCCGGCCCTGACCGGACGATTCGGCGTCCGGGACCGGTCCCGAAGGGGTGTCCCGGTTCAGACTGGCGACCCGCGAGAGAATCTCCGAGCGCATGCCCTGAGGGCAGAAGATCTCCGTCTCCCCGAGCGATCGCCGATGGCGGAGATGGTCGGCCAGCAGACGCGCCCGTTCCGACACGAGGCGGTTCAGCTCCCGTCCCCGAGCTGATCCTCGATCCGGTCCAGGAGGCGGTCCGCAGCTTCGCGTTTCGTGAGCAGGGGCAGCTCTTCCACCGAACCCGCCGGATCGACAACCGTGATTCGATTCGTTTCGACATCGAACCCGCTTCCGGGCGATCCGGCGATGTTGAGGGCCACCAGATCCATTCCCTTGGCCTCCAGCTTGGAGCGGGCATTCGAAAGACCGTCGCGCGTCTCGAGCGCGAATCCGAGTGTGAAGATGTTCGCCGCCTCCCGCTGCGCACGCGTCTCCTGCAGGAGATCGGGACCTCGCTCCAGCTCCACTCGAAGGGACCCCGCCTCTACCTCGTCCTTCTTGATCTTCTCCGCCGACGGCTCTCCCACCCGAAAATCCGAAACGGCGGCCGCCATGCAGAGGACGGTCGCTCCGTCGAGCTCCGCGCGCAGGGCCTCGAGCATCGCCTCTGCATCTTCCGTCGGGATCAGACGCGGGCCGGACGGCTTCGGCACCGTCGCGGGCCCGTGGATGCAGACCACCTCCGCCCCTCTCCGCCAGGCCGAGGCCGCGAGCTCGAAGCCCATGCGGCCGGAGGATCGATTCCCGATGAACCGTACCGGGTCGATGGCTTCGCGCGTCGGTCCGGCGGTGACGACCACCTTTCGACCCGCGAGGATCGAATCGGCTTCCAGAAGTCGCCCGGCCACCGCCATGATCCTTTCGGGCTCGGCCATTCGGCCGACGCCCGATTCTCCCTCGGCCAGCTCTCCGTCTTCGGGTCCGACCATCCGGACACCGTCTTCGGTCAGAAGCTCCAGGTTCCGTGCGGTCGCCGGGTGCTCCCACATACGTGTGTTCATCGCCGGACAGACGAGCACCGGCGAGTCGACCGCGAGGAGCGTTGCCGTGGCCAGGTCGTCTGCCCTTCCCTGCGCCATCCCGGCAATCAGATCGGCCGTCGCCGGGGCCACGATCGTGAGATCGCAATCGCGACCGAGCTCGATGTGCGCCAGAGGCCTCGTCCACAGGTCCGTATGCACCGGTCGGCCGGAGAGCGCCTCGAAGGTGACCCGGCCGACGAAACGCTCGGCCGCGCTGGTCATCAGCACCTCAACGTCGGCGCCTTCCGCACGAAGCAGACGCAGCAGCAGCACAGACTTGTAGGCGGCGATTCCACCGGAGACGACGAGGAGTACCCGCCGTCCTTCAAACGGGCGCATGCGTCCCCCGGGTCACTCGCCCTCGGCTCGCCGCCGCTTCACGAGGCGGAACTCGAGATCGCCCGAAGCCAGTGCGGCGAGGGCCATCGTCGTGAGCTTGTTCGCGCCGTACGGGGAGCGCTCCAGCGGGAGCACGTTCAACTCTCGCGCGTACTTCGCCGCGACCAGCACACCCATGTACTTGTCGGGTGCGGCCGGCACCAGATCTTCCGGGCTGTAGACCTTCGACACGTTCTGTTCTCCTCGTTCAGGTATGCGATCCGGCGAGGTCCGCCTCGAGGGCTTTCCTCAGACCGTTCGTTCTCTCGAGCACTTCATGCCTGGCGCGGGAAGCCCTGTGGAGCTCCGCCTCCAGGATCGCCTCGACCGTACGTACCGTCGAATCGAGCACTTCGTTCACGACCACGTAGTCGAACTCCGGCGCGGCCTCGAGTTCGGTCAGCGCCGTGCGCACCCGGCGCACCAGCCGTTCCTCGTCTTCGCTGCCCCTGCGCCGCAGCCTTCCCAGCATCTCTTCGGCCGACGGAGGAAGAAGAAAGACGAGCACCGCCCCGGGCACACGTTCCCGCACCTGTCGGGCTCCCTCCACATCGATGTCCAGCAGCAGACACCTGGTCGGATCCGTGAGCCGGCCGACATTCTGCCTCGGAGTCCCGTACAGTTCTTCGTGGACCTCGGCCCACTCCAGCAGACCTTCCGTGTCGATCAGACGTTCGAACTCGCCCCGGCTCACGAAGTGATAGTCCACGCCGTCCTTTTCGCCCGGTCTCGGCGGCCGGGTCGTCGCGGAAACCGAAAACGCCGAATCCGTGCGAGTCGCAATGATCTCGCGGCAGACGGTGGTCTTCCCTCCACCCGACGGACCGGCGAGAACGAGCAGCAGGGTCGCGCTCATTCGATGTTCTCGATCTGCTCGCGCATCGTCTCGAGTTCGTTTTTCGCCTCGACGACGTGATGCGAGATCTTCGCGTCGTTGCTCTTGGAGCCGACCGTGTTGACCTCGCGAAGGAGCTCCTGGCTGAGGAACCCGAGCCGCTTCCCCACCGGCTCTTCTCCCGGAAGCTGCAGCAGGTCGCGGAACGCGGCGATGTGCGCCCGCGCCCGGACGATCTCCTCGCGAATGTCCCAGCGGTCGGCGAGCACCGCGATCTCACGCGCCAGACGGTCGTCGTCCACGTCGACTCCCCCAGCGAGCTCCGCGACCGCTCGCTGCAGCCGGGCGCGCTCCGACTCGAGCCGCAGGGGCGCCAGCACTTCGATCTCTTCGAGCCTCCGGAATAGAGCGTTCAGTCGCTCGTTCAACTCCTCCGCCAGCCGATCGCCCTCCCGGCTGCGCATTTCGATCAGTTCGTCGGCCGCCCGATGAGCGGCATTCGTGAGCGTATCGGCATCGAGAGCTCCCACGAGGTCCGGCGTCCGCTCCACGAGGACGCTGTCCAGCCGGCTCACCATTTCCAGGTCGGGCGTCCCCGGGAGAGCGTGGGCATCCTGAATGCGACGCAGCGCCTCCAGGTACGACGCGAGCCGAAGCTCGTCCACTTCGATGCGCGATGCGGACTCCCGGCTCGGCGACAGGCGAAGGGTCACATCCACGTGTCCGCGCCGAATTCGCTCCCCGACCGCACCTCGGATCGGCTCTTCCCACAGTTCCGCGCCCGGAGGCAATCGAAAATTGAGCTTGAGATGCCGCGAATTCACAGAGCGGAGCTCGAGGCTCCCGGTAATATCGCCCGACTCGATCGGAGCGGACCCGAATCCCGTCATGCTACGAATCATATAGACCGACAAGAATAGGTTTCCAACCCCGCGTCCGTCAATCGAGTTGATCTACCAAAAAACATTAGATCGCCGCCTCTATCGCAATACCATTTCGATCTTTGTACTGTCTTGAAGTAACCGGGGGCTGGAGGGGGCAATCCCGGTCAGTTCAGAAAAGTCCATTTCACGCCGAACACCGATCGTGTACCCGGATAGGAGAGTCCGACGAAATCGTTGGCGCTGAAGCCCGTGATGTTGTCGTAACGGTAATACACGACGACGCTCAAGATCCGAATCGCCATGTTCCAGTCCACGAAGGTGTAGGCGGGGACACCTGTAAGCACAGCGGAGGGTTCTGTTACGGCGGCGGCCGAGGGCACTGCCATGCCGCCACGGTGCTTGACGCCGAGTGCCAGGCGGACGCCGAGATTCCCGTCGAAGAACTCGTCGTCGAATCCGAGTGTTCCTCGCGCCAGATACTGGGGAATATACATCAGTGGAGCCGACCCGTCGAAGCTCTGGTATCGAAAGAACCCCCCGAGACGCAGGGGACTCGAGTCCTCGATCAGCCATGACAGCGGAAGCACCGGAACGGACCCGCCGACCTCCAGGGAGGTCACGGTGGCGGGACCTTCGATCGGCTCCTGATATCGGTCGAAGGAAGACCGGAACGGGAGCTGCCGGTCCAGCTCCTGCCGTTCGCCCACTCCGTAGAGGTTGAAGGACGGCAGGGTCAGCTCGAGCCGGCCGTTCAAGAGGGTGAAGCCCACCGAGTCCGCCCGGCCGAAGCTCGGATAGGATACGCCCCGGGTACCGGTGGCCGCACCCGCGCTCAATCGCAGGTGTAACGGCAGTTCGACCGAAAGGCCGCCACGGAGTTCGGAAACGTCGAACTCTTCCCAGAATGCCAACCGTCCCCCCAGCTCGGCGCTCAGGGGACCGATCACGCGACCGCCGACATCCGCATCGAGTTGAAGATGCGGATGGAACTCACTATCCCACGCCGCGAGCGTGACCCCTGCCGCCAGTCTCTCCCACTCGCCGCGAAGCGTCGCTCCCCCGCTCAGGACGGAACGGTCAGCCGGCACAGAGTCCAGCGGCGCTTCCTCCTCTTCCGCCTTCCACCCGGTTGAACCACCGAACATCTGCAATTGAATCCGGTCGCCGAACGGGTATCGCCCTCGAAGGAAGATCTCCGTACGACGGAGATTGACTGGAGTGTAGACCTCCCGGTCCATCGACTCCGATTCGTAGGTGAAGGCGATGCCGGAGCGCTCATCTCCCGGCGTCCACTCGAGGAGTCCGAAGAAATCGAAGTCACTGGAAGGAAATTCGCCGGCCGCGTCCACGAGGTCCGCGCTTGCGGCCACCCGTACCGTGCGCCCGAACCCGTTGTCGAACACGAGCCGCAATCTGCTGAGGCCAGGGTCCCCGGTCCCTCCCTCGATACGGGAATAGGCGTCCCGCTTCCGCCTGGACATCGAAGTGAGTTCCAGTCGCCAGCCCGCGATTCCCCGGACGATACGGACACGCTGCAGAGCCGCGATCGGAAACCGCGTCAGATCCGGTTGCCCGCCGTCCATGGTCGGAACTTCCCTGCCGTCCATGCTGACGGTAAGGAATCCGGGACCGAGCCCTCCCCAGCTGGCCTGGTGAGCCCCCCCGAAGAAGCTCGCTCTGAGCGGCGTGAGCCCGGGCTGCTCTTCGAGCAGCTCGAGCAGCGTGAGCGCATTGCTCTGGAGAAGGTCTTCCATCTCGAGGTCTGCAACGACGACCGACGCGCCGTCGACCGGCAGATCGACCAGAGCGGGCAGCCGGGCGAAGGGAAGCGCTTCCGTGGTATCGGCGAGCGTGCCTTCCAGGGGTTGCTCCAGAGGCCCGATCAGAGAGTCGGCCCCCACCGCCATGGAATCGGCCGGCCCGCCTGGTCGGACGGCCACCGTGTCCGCCGGCGCCCGAAGCGAATCCGCCGCCAGAGTGTCCCGGGCCGCCGGTCTGTCGGTTTCCTGGGCGGTCAGGTCGGCTGGAGTCGAGACCAGAAGGATCGTCAGCGCCAGCCCGACTGCAGGCAGGAGCGACGGCCGGCCCCGTGAGGCGAAGCCCGGCAGACAGCGCCCGGCGCCCGGGACTCCGGCGACTCCCTGCATGCGATCAGTGTCCGTCCTCGCGTAGCCGGCGGTTCGACCTCACCGCGATTGCATGTTTCGTATGATCCTGTCGCCGAATTCCGAGGTCTTCGCGAGCGTGGCACCCGCCATCTGCCGCTCGAGGTCGTAGGTGACGTATTTCTCCGCCACCGTGCGCTCGATCCCTTCGATCACCGCGTCCGCGGCTTCCTGCCACCCCATGTATTCGAACATCATCACGCCAGAGAGGATGAGCGAGGTCGGATTGACCTTGTTCATCCCGGCGTACTTCGGGGCGGTTCCATGTGTGGCCTCGAACAGGGCCACGCGATCACCGATGTTCGCACCCGGAGCCATACCGAGCCCGCCAACCTGCGCGGCGCATGCATCGGAAAGGTAATCCCCGTTCAGATTCGGCGTAGCGACGAAGTCGTACTCGGCCGGACGGAGGAGAATCTGCTGGAACATCGCATCCGCGATCCGGTCCTTGATGACGATCTTCCCCTCCGGCTGCTTCCCATCGTAGGCACTCCACAGCTCGGTTTCCGTGATCGTCACGTCGCCGAAGTCCTCGCGGGCCACCTCGTAGCCCCACTCGCGAAACGCGCCCTCGGTGAACTTCATGATGTTGCCCTTGTGGACCAGCGTCACCGAGCGAGCACCCGCTTTCACGGCGTCCCGGATGCACATCGCCACGAGTCGCTTGGTCCCGAATTCGGAAATGGGCTTCACGCCGATGCCGCTGTGCTCACGGATCTGGCATCCCATCTCATCGTTCAGGAAGGTCCGCACCTGTTCGGCCTCCGGAGAGCCCGCCTCCCATTCGATGCCTGCGTAGACGTCCTCCGTGTTCTCGCGGTAGAGCACGACATCCAGCTTCTCCGGCTCGCGAACGGGAGAGGGCACACCCTTGATCCACCGGCAGGGACGAACACACGAGTACAGATCGAGCCGCTGGCGGAGCGTCACGTTCAGGGACCGGATCCCGCCACCGACAGGTGTCGTCAACGGTCCCTTGATCGCGATCCCGAATTCGCTGATCGCGTCGAGCGTCTCCTGCGGAAGCCACTCACCGGCTACCTGCTGTCCCTTCTCTCCCGCGTAGATCTCCATCCAGTGTATCCGGCGGTCGTCTCCGTATGCGGCTGCGACGGCCGCGTCGAACACGCGAACGGCCGCCGCCCAGATATCGGGGCCCATGCCATCACCTTCGATGAAGGGGATGATCGGGTTGTCCGGGACCGACGGGCCCGCGTCGCCGACGCGGACGGCAGATCCACCCTCGGGCACTACCGCGAACTTGTACTCGGAAGCCATGTGTGCCCCCGCTCCTTCCTTCGAGATTGTTGTTTCAGTGTCGCTCTTCGAGTCGGACGAAATGCCGGTCGGCCTCGCCGACGAACTCGGCGCGCGGGCGGATCAGCCGGTTGTTCTCGTGCTGTTCCATCACGTGGCCCGCCCAGCCTCCTACTCTACCGATCGCGAACAGCGGCGTATAGAGGTCCAGCGGAAGGCCGAGACTGCCGTACACGGTGGCGCAGTAGAAGTCCACGTTGCAGGGGATGCCCTTTCGGTCCAGCATCGTTTCTTCCACGCGCCGAGCGACGGCGTGCAGCGGTCCGGCATCGGAGTCGGCGGAGAGCTCCTCCGACATGCGGCGAAGGTGAGTGGCGCGCGGGTCTTCCGTCCGGTACACCCGGTGGCCGAAGCCCATGATCTTCTTGCCTTCCGCGAGGGCCCGGTCCACCCAGGCCTCCGCGTCGCCGTCTTTCTCGATCTCGAGGAGCATCTCCATGGCCCGCTGGTTCGCCCCGCCGTGAAGCGGTCCCTTCAGCGCGCCGAGTTCGTCGGAGAGGCCGACCGGCATTTCGTCCGACTCGAAGAGCGACACTGAAACAACAATCTCGAAGGAAGGAGCGGGGGCGCACATGGCTTCCGAGTACAAGTTCGCGGTGGTGCCCGAGGATGGATCTTCCGTTCGCGTCGGCGACGCGGGCCCGTCGGTTCCGGATAACCCGATCATCCCCTTCATCGAAGGTGATGGCATGGGCCCCGATATCTGGGCGGCGGCCGT